>NZ_JBHTWX010000089.1:0-37630 GCF_042792155.1 Kitasatospora sp. NPDC056651
GGCTCCCCCCGGGGGGGGGCCGCCCCCCCGGGGGCGGGCGCGCTGGCGCCCCCCCCCGGCGCGGGGGCCCCCCCCCCCGGGGGGGGGGGGGCGCCCTCCAGTGGTTTCTCAGGGCCGCAACAGCGTAGCGCCGACCACGGGCACCGGCCTCGGGCCGGGGGCGGGGCCACCAGGCCACGCCCAGAGCCTCCAGCTGCCCGCGCCGCTCCTCGCTGAACTTGTCCCGGCGGGCCTTCTGGTTGGCCAGCCAGGTACCCAGCGACAGCCCCTCCGCCGTCTTGTGCGTGCGCGGCACCTTCGCGTGCCCGCTCGACGAACGCCACCAGCGCAGCCAGGTGCTGCTGGAACCGATCCGCCCGCGACACTTTCGGCTTCGCCGCGGCCGCTGCCCGCGCCGCCGCCAGCTCCAGGTCCTCCTCGATGCCGATCGCCGTCAGCAAGTCCCGCTGCTCCTGGTCGAGCTCGGCGAAGCCGGCCCGCCGCGCCCGCACCCACTGGCCGAACTGCTCGCCCTCGAACTCCGTCTCCACCGGCAGCTGCGCCCAGTCGACCCGGCCATCCGACCGCGTAGGAGCGCTGCCGAACGATCGGCCAGGCCAGGCACCACCACGGGTCGATCTCCTCCAGCGCGGCCCGCAGCCCAGCCAGCCACGCCCCGATCGCATACCCGCCGACGGCAGCCCGCGCCGGCGCCGCCAGCGAGCCGCCATGCTCCTTCGCCCACACCCGCGCCCAGTCGAGGCCGGCCTCGAACCGCGCGTCGGAGACGGACCAGATCATCCCAAGCCGATCGAGCATCTCTACCCGGTGTCGCGTACCCAGGCCGGAAAGCCCGAGAAGCGACCGCACATGCGCTTCATCCTGCTCTCCGGCCCACCGCTCGTCACGCGTCAGTGGAGCGAGGGCAGGTTCCAGTAGCAGCCGTACTCGTCCTTGGTCGCGGTGAGGACGTAGTCGCCGGTCTGCGGGCCGACGACGCCATCTTGGGGCAGACCCGCCCACCGCTGGAGGGCGATGACCGCGCCGTAGGTGTCGCTCCCGAACGCGCCGTCTTCCGCGATGGTGTGGTAACCGGTCTGCCAGTGCAGGCTGTTGGAGATCTGCTGCACGCATCGCACGCTGTTGTAGGCGTTGGCCTTGCCGTAGCCAACCCAGAGCGAGCCGGAGTTGGGCACGGCCTGGGCGGTGCCCGCGACCCCGACGGTCGCCAGGGCGGCAGCCGTGAACAGGAAAGCGCCTCGCCGCTTGGCGGACGCGGCGCGCGACATGCTGTTCGACGTGCTGTTCAAAGGAACCCCCAGTAGTTGAGAAAGACGATCGATCGTCGAGCACCTGACTATGGCCGATGATCCTCCGAAGGTCCAGGCCTTTCGGGTGGCAGCTTCGCCGACGGGCCTGAGGTTCCCCCGAGGTGCGGAAGGTTGCCGGAGATGGCCTGATGGGCCATGAGAAGAGAAGGACCGCCGGGCGAAGCTGACCCCGGGGCAGCTCGCGCAGCTCGCCGAGCACGGCGTGGAGTGGGCGTAGACAGACCCCCGGACGGGGGCCCCGGGTGCCGGGGCCCGCGAAGCCTTGCGAGGCCCTTCGGGGCTCTTTCGCCTGCGCCCGGGGCCGGGGATCTGCTGCGGGCGCGGGTCCAGGTGGTATGCCGGTCCCCGGGAGCCTGTCTGCGGCGCGGCTGCCGGGCTGACGCCAGCGGGGCGGTCGGAGGCAGTGGCACGACCGGTCGCCGGCAGGCCGGCTCGGCTCCTGGCGGACGGCCGCGCGCCGGGGCCGCCGCAGTGCAGTTCTCCCGCTGGCATCGCACCGGCCCGGTTGGTGTGCTGCCGGAGCAGCGCCCCGGCAGCCGCGACACCGTCGGCGGCCGCGCGCAGTGCGGGCAACACACTCCGGGCGCCGGGTGCCGAGTGCTGGGGTTCGGTGTTCGCCCTGCGCGGGTGGGCGGCGGGTGGGCGAATCCCCTTCCACGCGTGGGGGCAGTCCCGCGCTCGGGGCGGCCGGACCGCACCCGGGGGCCGAAGCGGGCCCCGGGGCGGTGGTGGTCCCGCCGGCTGCGAGGGGCGCGGCCCCGGCCGTGGGGCCCGGTGGAGACCGGCGTCCGGCCGTCGGCCCGCGACGGAGCAGGCCATGACCCCGTCCCCCGGTACCGGGACCGAGCCGCCGGCAGAGAACGACCGCCACACCGCACAGGCCGCGCCCGGGGACAGCGAACCCGGCGGCATCCGTGCAACCGGCACGACCGGGCAGAGCGGGGGCGGTGGGGTGTCGAACCGGGTGGAGGGCAGCACGGTCGGCGGGAGCGTGTTCCAGGTCGGCGGGGTCGGCGGCGATCTGACCGTCCACCAGGTCCACCACCACGCGGCGCCCGCCCCGGAGGTGCGGTGGCCGGTGTTCCTCGGTCCGGTCCCGAATCTGGCCGGGCACTTCCAGCATCGCCCCGAGACCGTAGTGCTGCGGGCCTCGCTCGCCGAGGGCGGTGCGAGGACCGCGGTGCTGGGGCAGGTCGTCACCGGCACCGGCGGTGTCGGCAAGACCCAGCTCGCCGCCCACCATGCCCACCAGACCTGGCAGGTATCCCTCACCGCCGCAACCGCGGCCGGTACAGCCAGGGAGGCAGGTGCGGCTGGTATGGCCGGCGGCGGCCCGACAACGGGGGCCGCCGCAGCGGGGCCCGAGCCGGTGGCTGCGAGCGGCCCTTCCCCCGCTGAACCGCCGGACGGCGTGAGCCCCGCCGGGGCCATCGGGGCCGTCGGGGCTGGCAGCGTCGCGGAACGGGGGCCGGTAGCGGTGGATCTGGTGGTGTGGGTGAACGCCGCCACCGCCGGGGCCGTCACCGCCGCGTACGCCCAGGCCGCCCGCGAGGTGGTGCCCGGCCGGTACGACGGGCAGGACGCCGAGGAAGCGGCCCTCGGTTTCCTCGGCTGGCTGCGCGGCAGCGGGCGGCGGTGGCTGATCGTCCCGGACAACGTTCCCGACCCTGCCGCGCTGACCGGGCTGTGGCCGCCCGAGGTGCCCGCGGGGCGGACGGTGGTCACCACCCGCAGCCGCCACGCCGCCTGGACCACTCCCACCCGCGCCCTCCTCCAGGTCGCCGTCTACACCCCGGCCCAGTCCCTCGCCCTCCCGGGGTGAGGGGTTCGCTGGACCAGCTCCCACAGCAACAGCCGCCTGGCCGGGCCGGGGCCGACAGTTCGGCGGCGCGGACCACGGAAATCGCTCGTGCGGGTGACAAGGCAACTGGCGGCTGGTGCTGGTGGTCCGCGGTGTGGGGTACTGGGCGGATGCGTACCAGCAGGACGGCCGCCGCCGGGGCCCTGCTCACCCTCCTCACCGCGGTGCCGGCCCGGGCGGCCGCGACGCCGCCCGGGCCCGGCGCGCACCACGCAACCGGCATCGTGGCCCCCGAGGTGCTCCGCCGTCAGGCGGCGCTCGACCGGCTCGCCGACGCCATCACCGAGGAGGTGCCCGAGCACCGGCGCGCGACGATCCCGGGCTACGCCGGGCACACGATCGACCCTCAGCAGGGCCGCCTGACGCTGTACTGGCACGGCACCGTTCCCCAGCGCATCACCGACCTGCTGACGCACACGCCTCCGGGGATCACCGGCCAGGTCCGGCAGGCCCCCTTCACCCTGCTGGAGCTGCGCGAGGCGCGGGACCGGCTCGTGGCGGCCGCCGAAGGCGGCGTCGTGGGCGCGGTGTGGACCTCGGCCGGGCCCGCCCCCGACGGGACCGGCCTGACCGTCGGCTACACACCGGACCCGGTCCGCCAGGACGGTGCCCGCGCGCGCGAGCAGATCGCCGCCCGCGCCGCCGAACTCGCCGGAGTCCCGGTCGAAGCCACCCCGGCCGCCGCCCCGACGGCCACCGCGACCCGCCACAACGACTCCGCCCCCTGGAGCGCCGGCGCCGAACTCTACGCCCCTGGCAATGCCTTCTGCACCAGCGGGTTCGGCGGCTGGCGCGGCAAAGTCGCGGTGCTGCTCACCGCCGCGCACTGCGGGACCTCCGGCACCTACAAGACCGGCACCGGAACCGTCATCGGCTCCGTCAGCGACGCCGACACCGCCCTCGACGTCGCCGTCATCACCACCAACGGCACACCGTCCGGCCGCTGGTACGACGGCGCGTACAACAACGCGGCGGGCTCGTCCCGGCGCGTGTTCGGGGCCGGCCGCAACAACGTCGGCGACCTGGTGTGCTCCAGCGGCGCGATGAGCGGCGCGCACTGCGCGCTGAAGATCGACCGGACGGACTTCTCGGCCGACGTGGACGGCGTCTGGCACTCCGATCTGGACAGCGCCGTCCGCACCAACGACAACGACAGCGCCGTGGCCCAGGGCGACAGCGGCGGACCGGTGGTCGCCAGCGTCACCGGCGGCGACGACATGCAGGCCCGCGGCATCATGGCCGCCGGCACCGGCAACAAGGTCGTCTGCGGCGACACGGCGATCCGTACCGTCTGCTACGACACCGTCGCGTTCACCCCCATCGGGCCGATCGTCTCCAAGTTCGGCCTCTCCCTCGCCTGACACCACGAAAGGGGGGCCGCGTCCATGGACGTCGCACTCACCAGCCGGCTCCTGCTCGCCGTCGGCCTAGCCGTCGCCTGCGGCGCGGCCGCCGCCCAGCCCGACGAGCCGCGGGAACGGGCGCTGGCCGACTTCCAGCAGAAGATCTATCAGGCAGGTGTCGGCCCGGCGACCTGGCACGTGAGCATGGTCGGGGCCAGCCCCGGCGACAAGGTCCAGACCGTCGAGGTGATCGGCGACCTTGCCGCGGCCCGCCGCGCCCTCGACCGGCGCTGGCCCGGCCAGACCCGGGTCGTGCGCGGCCACATCGTCTCCGACCTCGCCTACCGACGCGGACACGACTACCCGTTCGAAGCCGGCCTCCAGTCCCTCGACCAGCCCGGCTTCACGGTCTTCAAAACCGACCTCGCACCGGACGGCCACACCACCACCGTCGGCGTCGTCGGCGACCTCGATGCCGCCCGCGCTTACCTGGAAGCCCACTACCCCGGCCGCACGGTCGTGCACGGCAACACCCGCTGACCGGCCACGAGGGACGGGCGGACTCGTCCCGGAGAAGATCGGCGGGCCCGCCACGCCAGGGAAGCGGGACCACGACCGCCAGCCTGCCGCACGCGCGGGTCAGCCTCACCACCCCCGCCCTACTCGACCATGCCCACGCCGAGGACGACGAGCGGTGGCCCGACGCGGTCGCCCGCGAACAACACGAATCGGAACTGACCTACGCAGCGCGGTGCGCGGTGGCCGCCGCCCAGGACCACGCCCACCACGAAGGCTTCGACAAGCACACCGAGCACGAACCGAACCCGGACAACACCGGGTGGTACGAATAAGCGAGCCGGGCTACACGCCCCGGACTGCCAGGACCCACCCGCCCTACCGGGACCACCCTCCGAAGGAGAAGCACACATGGACGACCACACGCCGGACCACAGCTGGTTCCGCGACCTCTACCCCTCGCTGCAGGACGCGTACTGCCTGACACTCGTCGAAGGCGTGCCCGCCCGGGAACTGCTGCGTCGGGCAGACGCCGAGACAGGCCCGCAGGTCACCGGCGTCACCGCCGTCTGCGATGTGGCCGAGGACCTGGAAGCCGAAACCGGCGGCGAGAGGATGCTCATCGCCGCAACCGACCTGGACGGCTGGACACTGGTCATCGAGCCCAACGGCTATCTCGGAGTCCGCGAGGAGTCGATCGCCGCCTGGGCGGATGCCACCCTGGTCTCACACTTCCGGAACATCAACGCGAACACCTCCTTCTGCTGGCACGCGGACGGAACCACCCGGCTGCGCGCCCGGGACATGGCCACGGACTCCATCACCGCGGCCGTACCGGACTTCAACCCGGCGCGATACGCGGACAAGACCGAGATGGCCCTGGCTCTCTCCGGACACCTCACCACTGTCCGGATAAACCCGGAACTCTTCGAGACAAGCCTCTTCGTCACCGGAACCGTCGAGGAACCGCGAGACTGACCCCCGGCCCCGGCCCCCTGACCGAGACCGGGAAGACAAACGGCTCGAACGGGGCCGCCGGATCCGCAGGCGTGGGTGTTCACCACCGAGAACCCGCCCGTCGTCACGGCCTCCCAGGATCGGATACCGCTGCCGCCTGCCCGCGCAGCCGCGCACGGCTGATCGCCCCCCTCACCAGCCTGACCGGTGCCCTCGCCGAGGCCGCCGCCGACGGCCCTCCCTGGGGCGCGGCGTCGCCGCGCCGCGCACGGGCGACGGAGCGCCGTCTCCCCGGCTTCCGGGCGTTGGCGGTAGACCATGATCACCTCGCACCGGTGACGCCGCGACGCCACCGTCCTTGCGAACCTAGGTTCATGAGGGGCACACAGACACGGCGGGCTGGACCTGAAACACTGTCCTCTCTTCGGAGGTCATGTCGCGGCCGACGGTCGCGCAGATCGCGCGAATCGCGTCGGCCGGATTGTTGTAGGCCCACAGCCTTGCGCTGCCGTCGTCGCCGGCGGTGACGAGAGCGCGTCCGTCCGGGCTGAACGCCACCGACCGTACGGGACCGGTGTGGCCGGTGAGAATGTCGGTCAGCTTGCCGGTGACGGGGTCCCACAGCCGCACGGTCGCGTCGTCGCCGGCGGTGGCGAGGGTGTGTCCGTCCGGGCTGAACGCCACCGACCGCACGGGACCGGTGCCGCTGACGAGGGTGGAGGTGGGCGTGCTGGTGGCGGCGTCCCACAGCCTTGCGCTGCCGTCGTCGCCGGCGGTGGCGAGGGTGTGTCCGTCCGGGCTGAACGCCACCGACCGCACGGGACCGGTGCCGCTGACGAGGGTGGCGATGCTCCCGCCCGTGGCGGCGTCCCACAGCCTTGCGCTGCCGTCGTCGCCGGCGGTGACGAAGGTATGTCCGTCCGGGCTGAACGCCACCGACCGTACGACACCGGTGTGACCGGTGGGCGGGGCGCTGGGCTTGCCGGTGACGGGGTCCCACAGCCGCACGACGCCGTCATCGCCAGCGGTGGCGAGGGTACGTCCGTCCGGGCTGAACGCCGCGGACAGGACGACACCGGTGGGGATGCTGAAGGTGGTGGTGGGCTTGCCGGTGGCGGAGTCCCACAGCCGCACGACGCCGTCCTCGCCGACGGTGACGAGGATACGTCCGTCCAGGCTGAACGCCGCCGACCGTACGACACCGGTCCCGCTGGCGGCGGTGGCGATGCTCCCGCCGGTGGCGGGGTCCCACAGCCGCAGGACGCCGTCGTCGCCGGCGGTGGCGAGGGTGTGACCGTCCGGGCTGAACGCCACCGACCGTACGGGACCGGTACCCCCTCCGAAACGATCGCGGAAGGGAAAGCGCACGTTGTCGCGAAGGGCTGCGGCGGCTTCCGTGGTGGGGCTGATGCGGTAGGCCGCGACCGCGAGGAGGCCTGCGAGATCGGGCTCGTCGGCGAGCCGGGCGGTGGACTGGTTGGCGAGCACGCGGGATCGGTCGGCCTGCTGGGCTGCCCGGGTGACGCGCATGAGCTCCTGGGTGGTGCGCTGGTACTGCCATTGCTGCCACGCGACTCCCGAGGCGATCAGGGCGACGGCAAGGGAGGTGGCCAGGACCGTGTTGAGGCGCCGGCTGCGCCGGGCGGCGGCTTGTTGGCGGCGGAGTCCGGATCGCAGGAAGTCGTCGAGGCTCGCCGGAAGTCGGCGGTGGCTCGCCCAGTCGGTGCCTTCGGCAAGGAGGGTGCCGGTGGGCAGGTCCTGGGGGTCGTGATGTCTTTGCCAGCGAGTGTGTTGCTGGCGGACACGGTCGAGCCAGTCGTGGAAGCGGGCATCCTGCTCGACCCATTCGCGCAGGGTGTCCCAGTCACGGATCAGCGCGTCGTGGACCAACTCGGCCACCGCAGTCCCCTCCGCGTCCTGCGCGCCGTCCGGCTGCGCGCCTTCGTGGAGCCGGTCCGTGGTGACGATGCGGTGCCGGGAGAGAACCGCCAGGACCTCGCCCACGGCCCGCAGCGCCTCGGGCGTCGTATCGTCGGTGGCCAGGTCACGCAGGTCGTCGAGCGGGAACTGCTGGCGCGCTGCCGGGATGTTCAAGGAGACATCGGCAGGCCGGACCAGGGCGGTGAGAATTCTGCGGGCGGTGTCCCGTTGCCGGGGGGCGAGTTCGCGCAGGGCGGTTTCGCACCAGTCGGTGAGGGCACCGGTGACGGCGCCGATGCGGCGGTAGGCGTCGTGGGTGAGGCGGCCGTCGTACTCCAGGCGGCGCTCCCACAGCCGAGTGAGGGCAACTTCGAGCAACGGCAGGACGGTGACGGGTGCGCCGTGGACGCCGGTAGCACGGGGGTTGAGGGCGAGGACGTCGGCAATGATCTGCTCGGCGAGGCCCGGGTCGAAGCGGGTGTCCAGGTCGCGGGCGGGGCCGGTGACGATCGCGTCGAGGTCGGTGGTAGTGAGGACGGCGGGGACGTTGAGGACGCCCCTCGCCTGGAGTGCGGCGTCCAGCAGGCTGGGGGCGAGCGCGGACAGGCGGGAGTAGAAGTCGTCGCGCATCACGAGAACCACACTGAGCGCGGCGTCGGAGCGGATCGCGATGGTGATCCGGGCGAGCGTTTGGAGGGCCTCGGGGCCGACGGAGGGCGCGAGGAGTTCCTCGAACTGGTCGACGACCAGCACGACACGGGGCTCACCGACCTCACAGGCCGCACCGCCGGTCGCGTCCGCCCCGGCGTCCCCGGCCTCGCTCCCGGGCAGGCCCGCCCGCGCCAGGGCGCCCGGCAGATCCGGGCCCGGCCGCGTGAGCACCTGCCGCCAGCGGTCGCTGCCCTGCAGGCGCCCTGCGGCCAGTGCGGGCAGGACCCCCGCCTGGACCAGGGAGGACTTCCCCGAGCCGGACGGGCCCAGGAGCAGCACCACCCGCCGACCGCCGTCGAGTCCCGCGAGGACCTGGCACACGGCGTCCTCGCGGCCGCGGAACCAGCGGGCGTGCTCGGTGGTGAACGGCTCCAGCGCCCGGTACGGCGACACGTCGAGTTCGTCCAGCTCGCGCGGCTCGTTCAGCGCGGACCGCACCCGGCGCAGGACTGAGGTGGGGGTGGCGTAGGCGATTTCCTGGCCCCGGTTGTGTCCGTCGGCGGGCGCGATCGAGGTGAGCATCCCCACCACCAGTCCGGTCACCTCGTCCAGAACCGGCCCGCCGCTGAACCCCTGCGTCAAATCGTTGGCGCCGGTCAGCTGCAGCAGCTCACCGACCTTGCCGTCGTCCGGGAGGATCCCGCCGGCCGTGGCGTACCCGAAGTGCCCGCCCGGCGGCGCCTGCACGGGAAACCCGAACGAGCACACCCGGTGCCCGCGCGCGCCCACCGCCGACCCCAACCGCAACGGCTCCATCTCCACCGGGCGGTCCAGGCGCACCAGAGCGACGTCCTGCTCGTCTGACTCGCGCCACGAGCCCTCCAGTACCCGGCCGGCCACCTCTGGGGCGCCGTCCGCGCGCGGGAAGGCCAGCGTCACCACGTCCCCGGGGCCGTACCCGCCGTCCGCCAGGACGTGCGCGCACGTCACCAGCAGGTCGGCGGCGACCAGGAACCCCGCACCCACAACCAGTCCCGCTTCGTCGCGGACCTGCGCGACGGCCGCCGCCAGACCGTCCACCGCACCGGTCGGCAAGGTCCCCCGTCCTACCGTCATGTGGTCAGGCCGCCGGCTCGTCGCCGGCCGCGCAGATGCCGGCCTCCGGCTCGTCGTCGCCTTCGGGAGCGTCGGCCCTGCGAGCCGCGGCGGCAGCCGCCGCGTCGCCCCCATCCTTGCGCCACGTCACGCGCACCGTCAGATGGCTCTTGACGGCGGTCTTCGTGATCACCAGCCCGGCCGCGGCGGACAGGTCGACCCCGAACTCCACCTGCACCTCGTCCGGCCCCGCCTCCCGCAACCGCGCCAGCACCGTACGCGCCAGACCGGTCACCGGCTCCAAGGCAGTTCCCAGAGTCTCCGGCAGCTCCCGCACCGCGTCCCCGGCCCGGCCGGCCTTCACCGGCCCCGCCGCGGCCTCCTCCGCCTCGACGAGGACCGAACCCCCGCCGTCCAACGGCACCCGCGCCAACTGCTGCCCCACGACAACCCTCCCCACGCGCCGCCCCACGGCGGCAACGGCCACACCGTAGTACGCGCACCGGCAATCAGTGAAACCGCGAACTCCCCGACAGATAGGGATGATTGGACCGCCAGGAGAAGGACATGGCGGGGAACGGGGAGCAGCCCGGTGCGGCGGGGTGGGACGGCGTGATCGGGTCGTTCCGGTACATCGCCCAGGACAATTACATTGTCCTCTCCGAAAACGGGGATCCTGAGAGCTTCGCCTTCTTCGAAAGAGGTTGGCTGCAAGATTTCGTAGTCTGGATCTTCGTCTGTGCGCTCGGCGGGGCCACGGTGGGGCTGACCCCGGGAATCGCGACAGCGCTCAGAGTGCAGCCGACCACCGCCGTCACACCCCGCCAGATCATCCGCGGAGAACTCGTCCTCGGCACGACGCTGGCCCTGGTCGCCGCGCTCACGGTCGCGATCGAGTTCTTCCTGGCCTACACCGTCTACAACTACGTCCTCAATCCCCCGCCAAGGGGTTTCAAGCCCACCGACATCGCCGACACGGCGGTGTCGGCCCTCTGGCTCGGATCGCTCGCAGGGGTCGCGGCGTGGCTCACCAGGAGCAGCGCCCGGCGGTACCTGGTCTTCATCCTGTGCTCCCGCGGCCGGCTGCCCCGGCGACTCGGTGCCTTCCTGGACCACTGCTGCGACGCCGGACTGATGCGCGTGTCCGGCTCCTCCTACCAGTTCCGCCACCGCGAACTCCAGCACTGGCTCACCGCCCACCCGGACCCCACGACCCACAACACCGACCCGCTCGCCACCCCGGCACACCCCCCCCGGACGGTGCCGCGCCCGGGCGGACCACAAGGACCGCCCACAAGCTCCAGCCTGAAGCCACGGCCGCTCGCAGCCAGGCCCGCAGTCCGTCCGGACGAACCGGCCGCGTCCCCGGCCACCGGCAGCCTGGGCACACCGGCATCCGCCCACACCTCGCCGGTCCCGGCCACCGCCCGGGCACGAGCCGACGACGCGCCACTGGAGCCCGGCCTGATCGGTGAGGCCACCGCCGGCACCGTCGCCGAGCCGCGCGAGCAGCCGGACGTGCCGGTCACCCAGCGGGAGAGCGGGCCGGGCCCGGACGGCTACCCGGCCCAGGCACGGCGGGAACTGGCGGCCCGAGGACACGCCCTGGCCCGGCAACGACCGGACACGCACCACGAACCCGCACCACTCGCCTTACGGGCAGCCCCCTGTCGGTGTATAGGGAAAACTGGCTCTGGCAAGATTTTCGTAGCCGGAGATCATCTCGCCGGCGGTGGGCAGCTACTGGCAGTGCTCGACTGAACTGGCTTCGCTGTTCCCGCACTTGGCGGACGTGATTGTGACCTCGGTCGATGGGTCCGGTCCCGTCGTGGTGGTCCAGGCCCGTACACGGTCCTGGGACCCAGCAGCGTGTACGGGATGCGGGGCCGTGAGCGAGTGGATCCACAGCCGGTACGTACGGCAGCTGGCCGACGCGACGGTCGGAAGCAGGCCGGTACGGATCGACTTGAGCGTGCGTCGCCTCTACTGCGAAAACCCGGCCTGCCCCAAGGTGACCTTCGCCGAACAGGTATCAGGGCTGACGGTGCGCTACCAGCGGCGGACCCCGCTGCTGCAGCAGCTGGTCGAGGAGGTCAGCGTCGTGCTGGCCTGCCGCGGCGGGAGCCGGATGCTGAGCATCCTCAACATCACGCTCTCGCGATCCACCGTACTCACCCAGCTGATGCGGGTGCCACTGCCGCCGCTCGTCACACCCCGGGTGCTGGGGGTGGACGACTTCGCGCTCTACGGCGACACCTACGGCACCCTCCTGGTCGATGCCACGACACGGCTCCCGCTGACACTCTGGGAAGGCAGGGACGCCGAACAGCTGAGCCGCTGGCTACGAGAGCACCCCGGTGCCGAGATCACCTGTCGTGACGGATCACTCACCTACCGCAGGGCATCGCCGACGGCGCCCCCGACGCAGTCCAGGTCAGCGACCGCTTCCACCTCTGGCAGGGCCTGTCCCGGCGCGTTCAGGACATCGCCGCCGCCCACCGCGGCTGCCTGCCCGAAGCGCTCACCGCCCTGCCCGCGCCGGGTCGGAGCCCGCCAAGACAGCGAGTAGCGATACCGGCGATGCGGACGGCCTGGCCGTCCGACACGCACGGCGGTTGTTCGAAGCCGTGCACGCACTGACCGGCACCGGCCGCTCGCACAGCTCCGTGGCCCGTGAACTCAGCCTGGATCGCCGCACGGTGCGCAAGTACGCCCAGGCCCGCACCTGGCAGGAGGTCGTGCGGCGCTCTTCCCGCCGCCCGTCCACTCTTGTCCCTACCTCGACTACCTGCGGCAACGTTGGGACGAGGGCGAGCACAACGCGGCGATTCTTCATCAGGAACTTGTCGGTAAGGGCTACCTGGGGCACTACCAGCGCGTGAAGATGGCTCTCGCACCACTCAGGCGCGGCCTGCCTCTGGACAAGCCGCTCGAGCGTCCGCCTTTCCCACGAGAAGCCGCACGCTGGATCATCACCAGCCCAGGCCGGCATGGCCCGCAAACCGCCGAGCGTCTGCGTCGGCTGCTCGAACACTGCCCGGAACTCCGCCTCACCCACGACCTGGTCCGGGACTTCGCCGCCATGCTCGACACCCGCGACGCCACACCACTGGAGGGCTGGCTCGGACGACTCGCCAGCAGCGGGCTGGCGCCCCTCGCCGGAATCGCCACCGCCCTGCGCGAAGACCAGCACGCGGTCGCCCAGGGCATCACCACGCCTCACGACTCCGGCGTCAACGAGGGCCGGATCACCGACGTCAAGCTCCAGAAACGCATCGTGGGCGGTCGAGCTGGCGTCCCGCTTTTCCGCCTCCGGGTTGTACTGATCGCCCGTCTACGCCGCCGGTACGCGGGCCGACCTGCCACAGGCCCGGGATGATCTTCGGCTATGAAAATCTCGGCGAGGCCGTGACCGGTTCAAAATCGCTGGTCAGGGCTGATCGCGAGCTTGCAGAATCAGCAACATGCCGCGCTTCTTGTGTGACCGTTGCCGACGCCCGCTCACCACATCGGTCACCAAGATCAAGGTTCCGCCGCTCGTCCCGCCCTCAGAGTCTTCCGACGTCCGGACGCGACCGCCCCGGATGCCCCGCGGCACCTATGCCCCGAACGAGGCCGCGGAGTGACGGGCGCGTCGGTGGATGAGCGCAGGCGTGCCGTGGCAGCGTGGGACGTGGGAACGTCGCCGGTTCAGATCCGGCCGAGGGTCTGGCCCCTGTCCATGCCCCAGGTGGAGTCGACGGCACCCCAGATCGTGTCGGGCGTGCTGGTACCCAAGGACGAGCCGACGATGCCGCCCCAGTTCGAGTCCGGCATGCTGATGCCCCAGACCGAGTCCCTGCGCGCGCGTGCGGCCATGACGTCCTCCCCAGCGTTCCGTGATCGGACGCACCACTGTAAGCGTGATGACCAGGCATGTCACCGCTCTTCCACGATCCGATCCCGCACGCGCGCGGGCGGTCCTCGGATGTTGCGGGGATCGCCCCGCCTTCTTCGCACGGTGTACCTGGGACGGCCGCCTGTGTGCCTCAGTCGGTGACTGCCAGAGGCGCCTCCACGCCATGGTGCTTGAAGATGTTCGTGAAGAACCGCTCCACGAAGGCTGGGATCGACTGTCGGCGGAGTTCGCTCGTGGTGACGCGCCAGACGTCGTAGCCGCGGAGCTTCAACTCACGGTCACCGCGCACGGTGCCGTCGACCGCTTTGGTGCCCGAGTAGTGCTGGGGTCCGTCGACCTCCACGATGACGCGGATTCCGTTGGGCAGGAGGATCAGGAAGTCCATGCGGTGGTTCAGCCGCGCCAGCACGCCCCGTTCCTCCACGGTCTTCGGATCCCAGTGCAGCCAGACCTCGGGGGTGATCTTCCGGGTCCGGGCCGGGAACGCCGCCCTGCCGCTGGTGTCGGCCTACGACGTGTTCGAACAGACCTGGAGCCCGCCTATGCCACTCCTGTTCCAACGCCGGTACGGGACCGAGGACCGCCCGCTGACCCACAGCTACATCCGCGAGTGCCTGGTCGCGACCTCGCAGTCCGCCCAGATCACAGTGGCCGGCGACCCGCTCGAATGGCGCCCCCACGACTTCAGAAGGATCTTCGTGACCGACGCCATCCGCTCCGGACTGCCCCCGCACATCGCCGCGAAGATCTGCGGCCGCGACTACGCGACCCCGTGCCAGCATGAAAACGCCTGTGTCAGGTGCCCCCTACTCCGCGTGGACCCAGCCCAGATGCCACGCCTCCAGGAGATCCACGCCAACCTCGTCGACCGTCTCCAAGAGGCCAAGAACCAGAGCTGGCTCGGCGAGGTCGCCGCCATCGAGACCACCATGGCCGCCGCCACGCAGAAGCTGGAGGCCATGCGCGAGCGTGAAACTCAGCCGTCCACGGTCCACCTCGGCATGCCCGACATCCGACGCGACACCGGACGAAGCAGCGCCGACGCTGAGACAGCCTTCCCAACGGGTCCTAAGCTTCGCAGATGACCTACGAAGAGCTGTGCTGGGAACCGATAGCGGCGCTTCCAGAAGGCGAGCCCGAGACGTCCTTCGGCGGGCGTTGGGAGGACCGGCTCTGGTTGAACGTTCCTGGCCCCTTCTACACCGGCATCGCCGACAACTGTTGGACGGGCCGACTGCACGCACCGCGTCATGTGCTCTACGGCGGCGAGTACTTCGGTGAATATGTGTATCGCCAGCCGGTGACCACGGCCGAGGTCCTGAACCTGGTGACAGCAGCCCAGGAAGATCCGTACCGCGGCTATGCCTGCGACGGTGACAGCCGATGGACACCCGAGGCTGTTCGGGACTGGTGGCGCGACCGTGGGCGGGTCACCGAGTACCTGGAGTCCCTCCTGCCCAGATGGTCGTCCAGCGACATGTCCGACGAGCGGGAAGCCGCGGAGGGGCTGAGGGACTTTGCCGCCTACATCACTGAAGGGCTCGGCGCGGACCTCCGGAAGTACCTCTTCCGGCTTGAAGAGGGCTGCTACCCGAAGAACTCCGGACCACTGCCTGAGCTCCGATAAGCAATGACGGCCATGGGGTGCTCGGTGCTCTCGCACCTGGACACCCGTGAAGTGGGCTCAGGCGCAAGGTGGCGCGACCTCGATGACCGTGGCCGCGCCACAGCGCGACACGCTCGGATGCCGCCAAGTACCAAAATTTCCGCCCACTACTTTCAGTAACTCGACTGCGATCCGTCCAACCAGTCAGCCAGTTGGTTTACTTCGGATGAGCCTGCGTCCGATGCCCCGTCCTCATCGCTTCCTCTGCGGAGAGGGCCCGGCTGGTTGAAATCTGTGACAACCTCGCCGACCGGATCGCCGAAGCCCAACGCGAGGGCTGGCTCGGCGAAGTCGAAGGACTCTCCGTCAGCCTCGCCGCAGCGCAGGAGAAGGTCTACCAACTCGACGTCCAACAGGAGCGCAGGGCCTCCCCCGTCTTCATGGGTATCCCCAGGTTCGACCAGATGACCGCTCGCACGCACGAGGCACGGGACCTGTGAAAGCCGACCGGTCAAGCCCCGTACGTTCGTCCGCGAGGATCACCGATCGTTGGCTTCTGCCGCTCGCCCTCGGGGGTGAAGGTCAACGACCCGGGGAACGAGCCCACGCCGAAGCGCACTGCGAGAAGCTGCGGTTGCTCCTGCTCGGGCGGCCACGATTCAGTCCCTGGGCCGCTGCCGTTCCACAAGTGGAAGACCACCATCGGCTGCTGCGGATCCTCAGTGAGGTAACCGAGCGTCTTCCCGCAAAGAGGGTTGTTCCCTCCGAACAGCACAGAGGGAGAACCAAACTCCGCCGTCACGTCTGCCCAGGTGCGGTCCGCAGCGGCCCACCGCCGGACACGGCCAGTGAGGGCCTCGTACGCCTCCCCGGTGAGAACCCGGTCGGGCTTGAGCCAGCCACTCTGCTGCGCGAACTCCGCGTACACCGAGGAGATTTCATTGCAGTCGGCCTGTGCGGGGAACAAGGCCTGGAAGGCCCCGGCGATGCCGATCGAGGTCCAGAGCCCCCGGTCTTCCCAGCCCCGCTGCAGCTGGGCCCACGCCTCGGGCCGGCGTTCCACGAACAGCAGGTGATCAATCAGGATCCGAAGAGCCGCCTCGCCGCCGTACATCCCGGGTCGGCGAAGGGCGAGGTTGAGCTGGTCGACGAGGTGAGTGTGGATTTCTTCAGCAGCGGCAAGGGGAGTAGGAAGGGTCACCCCGCACAGTCTTCCGCATGATGATCCCCCGTCATCGTGAACAGAGCCGCAGAGTTAGGTAGTTCAGAGAACAGGAACAGGCCGTCGAGCGGACCGCCGACGAGCCCGCGGTACACACCCGGGCCGCGGGCCGGGGTCCGGGGCTTCGTGGTCCGCGCCGTAGACCCGGCCCCGCAGCAGCGCCTCGTCATCCATGCCGCTCAGCATCCCAGCCGGCACCGACACCGGGAGGCCCGACGGGGAAAGGCCGACCCGCGCCCGTTCGGGGGTTCGGGCAACGGGCCGGCCCTTGCCCCAGCGTGCGGGTACACCGGCCCGCCGCGCACCTGCGGCTACGCCAGCGCGGCGACGGCCCCCGGCCGCTCCGCACCGATGACGGCGCCCGTGGCCACAGGGGCGACGGCACCGCTCTCGTCGGGCAGCCACAACCGGGCGGTCCGCGGACGGTGCCCCGCACCCCGGCCCGAGGAGCGGACCTCTACCTCGCGGCCAGTGAGCTGTCCCCAGCCGTCGCCCAGGCCGGACCACCGTCGGTCGGTGACCTCCAGGCGCAGCGTGGCGCCGGTCCAGGGGCGGCCGTGGCAGAGCATGACGGCGCCGGTGCGGCGCAGGTGGGCCTCCAGGCGGGCGGTGGTGCGGGGGGCGAGGTGTCGGGGTGGGCGGACCAGGAGGACGGTGCAGGCGTCGGCGAGGGCGGTGACGACTTCGCCGAAGTGGTGCTCGCCCACGTGGTCGGCGACGACGAGGCGTTGCAGGGGCAGGCCGTAGCCTGCGGCGGCGAGTCCGAGGTCGGGCAGGTCCACGGCGGCGGCCCAGCAGGCGGGGTCGGCGGCCAGGGGGTCGGTGGCGAGGGCGAGGAGCAGGGCGGTGTCGTCGGTCTGTACCGCGGTGCCGCGTGGGAGGCCGCCGGCGGGCAGGAGCGGGGCCCATCTCACCGAGCAGGTCGTAGAGGCCGGCCTCGTCCAGGACCTCGCCGACCTCTTCAGTGAAGCCATCAGGGTCAGCAGACCTTCCGGTAGGGCACCTCGGGGAGGTACGTGTCCCAGTCGGTTTTCGGCAGTCCGCCTGCGGCTCGTTCGCAGATGTCGACGGCTTCCCGGTCCGGGGCGATGGTGAACTCGTGCACCGGCACGCGCTCGGTCGCCGTGCGCAGGGTGCGGTCGTCGGGGCCGAACGCCAGGGAGAGGGCGGCGCCTCCCGGTACCGGGAGGGCCGGGCCCAGTGGCTGGTGGGATGCGAGGTCCCACATCCGCAGTGTGCCGTCGGTGCCCGCGGCGGCCAGGGTGCGGCCGTCGTGGGAGAAGGCCAGGGCGGAGATCGGGTCGACCGCCCCTGCGGTGTTCGGCCTGAAGGTGCCGGGCAGGACACCCAGGTTCCGCTCGGCGGCGCCGTCCCAGAGCGTGACGCGGCCGGCCTCGTCGCCGGTGGCCAGGTACGTGCCGTCCGGGCCGAACGCCACGGCGTGGGTGGTGTTCTGCGTGAGCGTCCGTGCGACCGCCCGGCCGTCCGTCAGGTCGACGACCTGGTTGTGCGAGGTGACGACGAGCCGCCCGTCCGGCCGGACGGCGAGTTGTTCTCCGCCGATACCAGAGATCACCCGTGTCCTGGCCAGTCCGGCGATGTCCCAGACTTCCACCGCCTCCTCCAGCGGCATCCGTGACACCAGGAGCGACCGTCCGTCCGGGGTGAAGGCGATCGCGTTGACCTCGTCCGCCGAACGCCGTTCGGGAGCCATGAGGTCCAGGGTCGCGGTCGTACGGCCGGCGGAGACGTCCCAGACGGACACACGGGGCGGTGAGGTCGGTTGCCGGTGGTCGACGACACCATAGGCGAACGCTCCCCCGTCGGGGCGAAACGCCATGACGACGCCACAGGAGAAGGAGAGCGGCATGCCCTCGGAGGGCCGCAGGCAGGACATGCCGGGCAGGTCGACGACCTGTCCTCCGCCGCGCGGATCCCTCAGCTGGATGCCGTACGAGCTGTCGCCCTCGTGCGCCAGCAGGGTGGCGAGCGTCCTGCCGTCGGGGCTGGACACGGCAGCCGCGATCGGCCGGCTCGTCCAGGCCGGGGCGAGGGCGTTCGTGAGGTCGACGGTACGGACCGCGGCTCCGGTCTCGCCTTCCAGGTAGCGGATCCTGTGTTCCTCCGGATCGAGCCTGAACTGGCTGGCGTCGGTGTTGGCGAGCGGATGCCGGAGGATCGGGGCCGACGGTGTCTCCAGGCGCCACAGCAGCAGTTCCTTGCCGTCCGAGGCCGCCATGAGCGTTCCGTCCGCGCTGAACGCCGCCTCCGTGATGTCGGCGTGCTCGATCCGCGGGAGTTCCGTCCCCGAGGCGAGGTCCCAGATCCGCACTCCCCCGTTGTCGACGACCGTCAGCAGGCGGCTGTCCGGCGTGAACCCGACCGCCTGGCCGAGGCACTGCCGCGCGGTGACCTCGGGAGCCCCCGGGACGGGGACCTCGCGCTGCTCGGGCACGTTCCACACCTGGACCGGACCGCCGGGAACGCACAGCGCCATCAGACGGTCGTCGGGGCTGACGGAGGCGTCGGGGTACGGGTAGTTCAGCAGGCGGAGTTCTCGCCACATCTGCTGCTGTCTGGCACCCGACAGGCGGCGCAGCTCGTCGCGGCCGGCCGGCCTGCGCTCAGCGGCCCGGGCGCGTCGTTCGAGCAGTAGCCGGCCGGTTCGGGAATCCCGGAGCTGGACCACGTCGTCCGCGCCCTCGGTGGCGTAGAGGAGCAGGGTCCGTCCGCTCGGACCGAGCCGGGCCGCCGTTCCGTCCAAGCCGGGGTCGAACGGGTGGGAAGCCAGCGGGGACCCGCCCGCGCTCCCCTCCGTCAGGTCCCACACGTTCACGTGGTCGTACTCGAACACCACGAGTGTCCGGGCGTCGGCGCTCATGTCCTCCGCCTGGTCGGCCTCGGTCCCCAGGCCTGGGAGTGTCGCCACTCGCCGATGCGTGTCGACGTCCCACTTCACCACCTCGTCCCGGCCGATACTGACCAAGGTGCGGCCGTCGCCGCTGAGGAAGTGGGTCTGCGGGACGGCCTTTTCGGAGGGCGGGTCGGTGAAGACGTCCCGGTCCGACTGGAGGGCGGCGCCGAGCAGTGCGGACCGTGACTCGGGGAGGTCGGCGGCCTTCCACGCGGCGAGACTCAGCCGCATCGCCGTGACGGGGTCGGAGGAGCGCATGCCGTCCGCCACCGCGGCGGCGCGGCGGGCTGCGGCCTCGGTGCGGCGGCCTTCGCCGGTCCGGTTCTGCTGCCACGCGACTGTCCCGGCCAGCAGGACGAGCACGACCAGGGCGGACAGTGTGGCGAGCAGGGTGCGCAGCCGCCGGGCGGAGCGCGCGGTCTTCCGGTTCTCCTGGTCGCGGGCGGTGAGGACGGCGGTGAGGAAGGCCAGTTCCAGGGGGGTGAGGTCGTCGCGGCGCCCGGCGTCGGCGAAGGTGGCCTCGGCCGTTGCCAGGCGGGTGCCCCGGTAGAGCGCTCCAGGGTCGTGGCCCAGTTCCTCCCAGGCCTTGGCGGCTTCGGTGAGGTGTCGGTGGTGGCGCAGCCTGTCGCGGGCGTCGTCGATCCACGCGTTCAGGCGCGGCCAGGAGCTGATCAGGGCTTCGTGGGCGAGGTGGACGGTGTCTCCGTCCAGGGTGATCAGCCTGGCGCGGGCCAGGCTTTCCAGCACCGCTGCGGTGTCGGCGTCACCGGTACCGAGGGACTCGAGTTCGGTGCGGCCGGCGGGACGGCTCGTGTCCTGCGCGCCGTCGCCCGGGGTGACCAGTCGCAGCAGGATGTGCCGGGCGACGGCGGCCTGCCCCGGTGTCAGGTTGCCGTAGGCCTGTTCGGCGGTGCGGGCGATGGCGCCGCGTACCCCGCCGGCGGCCTCGTAGGCGTCCTCCGTCAGTGCCCTGCCCTTGCGGCGGCGCCAGGTCTCCAGCAGGGCGTGCGACAGCAGCGGGAGACCGCCCGGCTCGCCGTCGACCTCCTCGACGATCCGTGAGGTGAGGGCACGCTCGACGATCAGGCCCGCCCCGGCAGCCGGCTTGACGATCGCCTCCCGCAGCTCGGCCGGTCCCATAGGCCCGACCAGCAGCGTGGCCTCCCGCAGAGCTACGGCGAGTCCGTGGTGGTCCGCGCAGTGGCCGAAGAAGTCCGCCCGCACCGCCAGGACCACCCGTAATCGGCTTTCCGGATCGCACGCGGCCAGCAGCAGACCGAAGAAGGCGGCGCGTTCCGCCGGGTCGGTGCAGAGCGTGAACGCCTCCTCGAACTGGTCCACCACCAGCACCGTGTCGCCCGTGCCGTTCCCGGGCGCGACCAGCACGGCGTGGTCGGAGGCGGGGCGCGGGCCCGGGGCGAGGATCCGGATGACGGCCGGGCCCGTGCCCGTCGTGCCCCGGTCCCGGAGCGCCGGGATCAGTCCGGCACGGAGCAGGGAGGACTTGCCGCTGCCCGAGACACCCACGACGGCGACCAGGCGACGGGAGTCCACCAGGGCCAGCAGGTCGGCGACGAGCCGGTCCCTGCCGAAGAAGCGCTCCCGGTCACCGGGTTCGAAGCGGGCCAGGCCCCGGTACGGCGCATCGGCGTCGTCACCGTCCTCGGCGGCCGCGTCCCGAGCCGCGGCGTGCCAGCGCCGCTCCCACTCCGCGAGGTCCCCGCCGCAGGCCTCCGCATAGGCCAGCACCACCGGCAGCGAAGGGAGCTGCTGCCCGCCGGCCGCCCGCGACAGCGTCGCGACCGAGTAGCGGGTACGGCCGGCCATCGCGCGGTAGGTGACGTTCCCCGCCTCCCGGCGTAGCTGGCGCAACTCGGACGCGAAGCGCTGGACCGGCCCTGCGGCCGGATCCAGCGGGCCTTCTTGGCGGCCCATCCGTGTCCTCCCCCGCTCGGCGGCACCCGGACCGTCAACGTACGCACCGGAGAGAGCCGCGGCAACGGCTTCTCAACGGCCTGTCCTGTTTCATCCGTCGTTCCGGCCCACGGAGCCGCACTTTGTTTCACATGGTGAGGAGGGCTGCGCAACAACCAGTCGGCCGTGAAAGCTCGGTCGTGTCAGGGCCGGAAGGCGACACCACCGCCCCTGACGCCGGCCCGACCGCGCCCCGCGGTACCGCCGCCCGCGTGGGCTGCGGTGCACGTGCGGCGGAGATTCCGAGCCGGGCAACGTCCCTCACCCCTCTGTTTCGCACCGACAGGAGACAGCCATGCGATTAGCCAAGATCCGTGCCGCAACGGTCGGACTCACCCCGACGCTGAAGGCGAAGCGATTGTCCGCGGCCACGGCGGCAGCGGTGCTGCTGGTGCTTCCTGCAGCGGGAGCGGCCCATGCGGCGCCAGGCGAGAAGACCGCGCATTCCGGCCGCTACCACGTGGTCGGTGCGGTGCAGGAGATCTCCCCTGAGGCTGCCGAGGGGCTGCGCTCCGGCGCTGAGCGGCAGGGCCTGGCCTCGTCGTGGGTAACGCCGTGGGCGCATTGGACGCCGTACGCGGGCGGAGAGGTGAACGATGTGCGTATGCACGTGTTCAGCGGCTCCGACGGCCACGACCGGGCGTACGCGGAGGCCTACCTGAACTATGCCTGGGACGGGCTGTACCTGGACGTCTCGCAGACTGCGGGAAACGGGCACTGGCCGTGGCAGGCCCAGAACCTGAGTACTGTCGGCGGGCAGTCACATCGGGAGACTGCCAGCGTCTATGACGGGCCGGGCAACTGGGTGCGGGCGTGCGGCGCTTCATGGGGGGATGACAACGACCCGTGGGGCAACCCGAGGTGGGGCACCAACATCGCATGCACCGCCTGGAACTGACCGGTCAAGGCAGAGGCCGGCTCCACACCATCAGGAGGTCGCGTTCCGCACCGGCTCCAGGACCGTCGCGCCGACAGCGGACGGTACTGCCCGCCGGGCAACGCCGATCTTCTCTCCTCAGGAAGGAACGTCCCATGAAGCGCATGAACCTGTCGACCGGGATCCTGTTCGGCCTCGCCGCAGTCACCACGGCGCTGACCGGCTTCGCCGTCCCCGCCGCGTCCGCCGCCGCACCCCAGGTCACCGCCGGCTGCTACGCGTCCTCCTGCAGCGGACGGGACCCCATCCAGATGGGCTGCAACGCGGACGCCTACACCGTGGAATAGAAGATTTCCGCCTACGGCACGATCGAACTCCGCTACAGCTCCTCGTGCAAGGCGAACTGGGCGAGGATCTCCGGTGCCTCGAACGAGCAGCTGTTCTGGGTGGAGAACAGCTCCGACATCCAGTTCTGGAACGCAATCGGCTCCACCGGCTACGGCAACATGGTCGACGGATCGGGCATCGCGCGAGCCTGCATCTCCGGCAACGGTCCCTGCACCGGCTGGCACTGAGACTCCTCTGCCCAGCCGGGGCCGGGAAGCCGCGCGGTACTCGCGCTGGTTCCCCGTCCCCGGGCCGGCGGCTGACTCTCCGGCAGCACCCGCCAGGCTCGCGTTCGAGCGACGGCCACGGCGCTCGGCGCCCCGCACGCCGGGCCATGGCCACGGCCTGCGACATCGGAGAACCTCAGGACTCCGTGACACGGCCGTTCTGCGGGCCCCCGTTGCGAAGCGAACCCCCAGGACAAGACCCAAAGGCCCACAGCACCACCGAAACGGACATGGCATCGACACGCAGTCGGGCCGGGACCTTCCCGGCCCGGGATGTCCAGACACCAGGAGGAAGAACGTGAAGACACGACGCATCCTCAGCACTCTGCTGCTGGCGGGGACGGTGGCCACCGCGACGCTGGCGGTGACGCCCGCCGCGCAGGCCGCCCCGAACAACGGCAACTGCCGCGGCGCCAGGGCCTTCTGCTTCTGGTACAACAGCAACCAGTCCGGCTCGGTGGCCGGCTGGGACCTGCTCACCGGCTTCAAGGGCTTCGAAGACCTCGCCTACGCCGGCGCGTTCCAGGGCCCCGGCAACGGACAGGGCGTCGCGGTGAAGAACAACGCGGCCTCCGCCACCTACCAGTTCCCCGGCAACTGCTACGGCTACGTCAGGGTGTACTACAACAGCGGCTGGAGCGGGCCCTCGGACGACGTTCCGGCCTGCGGCAACATCAACCTGGTGCGGACGAAGAACGAAAACGCCTCGTTCTACGTCTACGGCTGACCCAGCAGGACACGGCCGGGGGGGGCGCCCCCCCGGCCGGCCCCGCCGCCCCGCGACACCACGGCCCCCGCACCCCGCCGGGGCCCGTCAACGGGGCCTTTCCCGGCCGGTGCGGCCGGTCGACGCGGGCCCGGGGCGCCCCCCCCCCCCGGGCCCCCCGGCGGGCGGGGCCCCCCCCCCCCGGGGCGGCCCCGCCCGACCGGAGACACGAGGCCCTCGACACCATGGACACACCACGGCTCACCGCCCCGCTCGCGGCCGTCGCCACCTGCCTTCTGCTGCTCGCCTCCTGCTCCACGAACAGCGGGACCGCCACCGGCACCGCACCGACCTCTACCAGGGGAACGCCATCCGGCCCGGCAGGCACCTCCGCCGACGGCACCAAGACCGCGCCCGACCCCGCCGACGATCCCACCGTCATCTCCCTGCCCCTGGACCCGTACTTCCTCCCACCCGCCGACAACGCCCGGCTGCACACCGCCCTGGACCGACTGGTCGCCGGCTGCCTGCGGAGCGCCGGAGTCCGCCCACCCGCCCCGGCCAACGCCCCGACCCCCGTGCTGGGCCGGTACGAACGGCGCTACGGAATCACCAGTGCCGCCGGGGCCCGCACCACCGGATACCACCTGCCCGCCCACCCGGACCCGACACAGGTACCGCTCTCCCCTGACCAGCTGAACGCGCTCACCGGCCCGCAGGGCTGCCAGGAATCCGCTGCACGCCGGATCACCGGCACCACCAGCTACCCCGGAGACGCCTACCTGGTCCGGTCAGTCAACCAGGAGTCCTTCGACCAATCGACGAAGACCCCGGAGGTCGTGGCCGCCGTCGCCGCGTGGTCCCGGTGCATGAAGCAGGCCGGCCACGACTACGCGACACCGCTGCGGACCGGCACCTGGCCCTCCGAACAACCCACCGACGAAGAGCGGACGACCGCGATCACCGACGTCGCCTGCAAACAACAGACCCAGCTCGTCCGGATCTGGAACGAAGCCGAGGCCGCCATCCAACGCACCCTGATCCAGCAGAACACCACCGCGTTCGACAACGTCCTGGCCGAACGCCGCCGCATGCTCAGCGAAGCGGACAGCGTCCTCGCCCGGCCCGAACCCGGACCGTAGCCCCACGGCCACCGCCCGCGAGCTTGAACCTCCTCCGGCGGACACCAGCACCCAGCCGGTCACCTACACCGTCCGCTTCCAGCGGGTCCTCGGCAGGCACTGGCAGGACACCGCGGCCGGGCTCACAGGCGAGGAGGTGACGGCCACCGTCGCACGGGCCCGCCGTGAAGGCCACCCGGTCTACCAGCTCCTGGACGGCACCGTACGGATCGGCCAGGCCACCTACACCCCGGTGCCGGCTGCGCCGGTGGAGCTGCACCCGGACCACCGCGGCGAGTTCCCTGTGCCGGGCGGCCTCAGCGACTGGTGGGTCCACGAGGTGAGCAGCGACCGCGGACACACCTGGCAGCGGCTGGAGGGCACCCTCCTGCTCCACGAGAATCGGGCGAAGAGGCTCTTCGTCGGGGCCGCCGAGTTCGGCCAGCCCCTGACGTACGACCCACCCGCCGGGCAGGCCACCGGCACGCTGATCGACAACGAGCCCGGCTCGCCGATGGACCGGTTCACGCGCCTCGTGCCCTACCTCCCCGACCCCATGCAGGTCCCGAACTGGCGGCTGACCGTCGCCCCGTACGGCCACCGCGCTCGACAAGCCGGTCTGGCAGTGGCTGTCCAACCAGCGCCGTCCCGGAGTGCTGGACGGACGGCCGGACCGGGTGGAGGCTGGAGGAGATCGACCCGAACTGGAACCCGACGTGGCCGCTGGAATGGCAGCGCCACTACGCCGCCGTCGCCGAGTGCCTCCAGGGCGGGGCGCGACCAGCGGACCTGCTGTGAGATACGGGCAGGAGGACACCAGCCGCCGACGGCGCCACCGTCGAACAGCGCGTGCTGCGCGCCTGCCACCTGACGCCCTGACGTCCTGGCAGCCTGCCCATGGCCCGCGGGAGTTGCGCAGGCCACCGGCAGGCGGGCGCCGGAGCCCAGCTCGAACCAGCCTCTTGGGCCGGTCGCACGGGCCGTCAGGTCCCTGTGGTGTACTGCGTGCCTCACCCGAACACCGTGCACCATCCCCGGAGCCACCTCTCAATGAACGTCACCTGCCCGACCTGCGCCGCGGCGGACGAGACCGTCGCCGTGCGCGAAGCCCTGCTGGACTCCGAGCGGGCCCTCGACCCGCCGACGCGGGAGCTGCTGTCGATGCCGTCCGAGCCCAGGAGCGCCTCCGGGTGCGCGATCGCCCTCTTCGTCCTGACCGGGCTCTTCGGCGTGGTGGGCCTGAGTGCGCTGCGTTCCGACGACGACGGCGGCGGCAGTTCCGACGCCGCGTACCAGTTCGGCCACCGCTACGGCCTGCTCCTCGTGGCCGCGGTTCTGCTGGGCATCGGACTCCTCGTCCATGCCCGCCACCGAAGCCGTCAACGTGCCGCGACGGCCCAGTGGCCGCGAACCTACGAGCAGTGGCAGCGGCTTCACCAGGTGTGGCGGCAGACCAGGCTGTGCCGACGCTGCCACGTCGCCTTCCTCCCCGCCGCGGCGCTCCGCCCCGACTCCGCCGCCTCCGCCGCGATACCCGTGGCACAGTTCCCGCAGTGGACGACGGCCCTCGCGCGTCAGGACGAGCACCCCGGCGCCCCGGTCACGTCGGACTGACCGCTGCCCCGTTACCTTCTTCGTGGCCCTGAAACGGGGCTCCTGGCCTCCGGGCCCGGCATGACTGTTGCCCCCTGTCGAAGGTATGACCTGGGGGGTGGTGTCACCGGGCCCGGAGCACCGTGTGACCGCTGATGAGAGGCCTGACCGACACCCGGCCGAGCGCAATGCCCGGCCGCTGACGGGTGCCGGGTCTGCGTAACGTGGATGCGCGCGAACGGTGCCGACGGGCGAGGCCAGGACGATGAACGACCTTCGGGGGGTTCGGTGTTCGACACCAGTGACATCGCGGTCTTCCTCGGCCTGGACGTCGGCAAGGGCGACCACCACGGCCACGGCCTGACCGCCGCCGGACAAGCTCACCGCCAAGTTCGGCCGCGTCCTGGTCATCGTCGACCAGCCCGCCTCGATCGGCGCCCTGCCCCTGGCGGTGGCCCGCGACGCCGGCTGCGAGGTCGCCTACCTGCCCGGCCTGGCCATGCGCCGCATCGCCGACCTCTACCCCGGCGAAGCCAAGACCGACGCCCGCGACGCCCGCGTCATCGCGGACGCCGCCCGCACCATGCCCCACACCCTGCGTGCCCTCGAACTCGCCGACGAGACCGCAGCCCAGCTCACCGTCCTGACCGGCTTCGACCAGGACCTCGCCGCCGAGGCCACCCGCACCAGCAACCGCCTGCGCGGCCTGCTCACCCAGTTCCACCCCTCCCTGGAGCGCGTCCTGGGCCCGCGCCTGGACCACCCCGCCGTCACCCACCTGCTTCAACAGCACGGCTCCCCGGCCGCCCTGCGCAAGGCCGGCCGACGTAGACTCGTGACTCTGATACGACCCAAGGCCCCCCGCATGGCCGAACGCCTGGTCGACGAGGTCTTCGACGCGCTCGACGAGCAGACCGTCGTCGTCCCGGGCACCACCACCCTGGACGTCGTGGTGCCCTCCCTGGCCCGCTCGCTCGCCACCGTCCACGAACAGCGACGCGCCGTCGAGGCCCAGATCGGCGAACTGCTGGAGGCCCACCCTCTTTCCACGGTCCTGACCTCGATGCCCGGAGTCGGGGTCAGGACCGCCGCCACCCTGCTCGTCACCGTCGGCGACGGCACCGGCTTCCCCACCGCCGCCCACCTGGCCTCCTACGCCGGCCTGGCGCCGACGACGAAGTCCTCCGGGTCCTCCATCCACGGCGAACACGCCCCAAGGACCGGCAATCGGCTCCTGAAACGGGCCATGTTCCTCTCCGCCTTCGCCGCCCTCCACGACCCCGCCTCCCGGACCTACTACGACCGGCAACGAGACCGCGGCAAGACCCACACCCAGGCCCTCCTCCGCCTCGCCCGCCAACGCATCAGCGTCCTGTTCGCCATGCTCCGCGACGGCACCCTCTACGAGACCCGCACCCCCGAATCCGCACCGGCATGACCCACGCAGCCTTGACGAAGGACATAGAGGCACCCCCCCCGGCGCTCCGGCATCGGCATCGGCATCGGCATCGGCAGTCTCCGGCACACCCGGCAGGACTGCAAGGCTCCCGAACCAGAGGCCCTCCACGAGAACGCCGCGCCGCCGGCCTCAGGCCGTGCAGGTCGCGGACCGCTGGCACCTGTGGCACAACCTCAGCGAGGCCGCTGAGCGAAACGTCGCCCGGCACCGCCGCTGTCTTCAGGCCCTGACGCCGGAAGCACCCGAGCCCGAGGCAGCTACCGCCCCGGCCGAGGAGACGGCCAGCTCACCACGGCCGACCGGTCACCGCTTCGCCGACCGTATCCGGACTCGGCACGCCAGCGTCCACGCGCTCTTGGAGGCCGGCCACAGCAGACGCTCGATCCAACGCCAGCTGGGCATGACCTACGGAACGGTCAAGCGCCTCGCCGACGCCACGCGCCCCGAAGAGCTCTTCACCGGCCAATGGCAGAACCGACCCTCCAAGCTCGACGAGTACAAGCCGTACCTGGACAACCGCTGGACCGAGGGATGCACCAACACCTGGAAACCATGGGAGGAGATCGTGCCGCTCGGCTATCGGGGCAGCTACCAGACGGTTCGCGCCTACATCTACCGGAACACACGTCACCACGACCCGTCACCGCGCGGCCACCCTCACCTCGGACGGTGGCAGGCTGGATCCTCAGCCGACCCGAATCCCTGGCCCAGTCCGAGCAACTGCAGCTCAAGACCGTCCTGGCCAAGTGCCCCGAACTGGACGCCCCTACCCGACACGTCCGCTCCTTCGCGGCCATGCTCACCCAGCGCCACGGCGAGCGCCTACCTGAGTGGCTCAACGCCGTCCGGCAGGACGACCTACCCAGCCTTCACACCCTCGCCGCCGGCATCGACCGCGACCGAGACGCCGTCATCGCCGGCCTCACCCTGCCCTGGAACTCCGGCGTCGTCGAAGGACACGTCAACCGGACCAAGATGCTCAAACGTCAGATGCTCGGCCGAGCAGGATTCCAACTCCTGTGCAAACGCGCGCTGCTGGCGTGAACGCACGACACGCGAGGCACCCGGGGCCGGGACCCAGCGGGACCTACTCAGGACGCCGATCGCGCGTCACGCGTGCGGCTACCGCCTGCACCGCCTCTTACTCCCGCTGGTTCGGCCCGCAAGGGGCCTCGGGCGCCCCGGCGGCGCCTGTTGAAGCGACCGGCCGAGTCTCCCACACCCGCTGTCGGCAGGACCAGACCAGTCAGAACACTGTCGTCGCATGCACACCGGCACCACAGTGACTTACCGTCACCAGACCACGGAAGTTGAGTCAGAACCACAACTCACCTATAGAGCCAAGCGGGCGATCGTCGTGGTGAGGTTCTTGTCGCCTCCGCTTCGGCGAGCTCGTTCACCAGCGCGGTCGCAGTCGTGTAGCGCACGCTCATGCCGGCCTCGGCGATCGCGGTGCCGATACCGGTCAGCAGGTGCGACTGCCGGTGCCGGAGTCGCCGATCATCACCAGCGGCCGGCCCTCGCGCAGCCAGGTCGGGCTCTTGCGGGAAGAGACGGTCTCCGGCGAGCCACTCGGGTTCGCGTCGTAGTCGAAGTCCTCCAGGCACTTCTGCCTGGGGAACCTGGCTGCGGCGCCAAGGCGCTGGCGGCGGCGGACGTCGCGATCCGCGCACTCAACCTGGAGCAGGTCGAGCAGGAACTGCTTGTAGGTGTACTTCTCCCGGCGGGCGGCTTGGGCCAGTTCCTCGAAGCGGTCGCGGATGGTGGGCAGCCGCAGGGTCTTGCAGGCTTCGTCGATCAGCGCGTCCTCTGGGTCGACGTCCGGACGGTGCATCCGACCGGGCGTCTCGCTGCCGGTCAGCTCGTGGAGCCGGCCCGTGCCGCTGGCGTTGGTGAGGGTCACGCCGTTCCTTCCTCGGTGGCCCGGCGCTTGAGCAGCCGGTCGTACTTCGACAGTGACGGCAGCGTTCGCGTGCTGCTGGCCACGGCAGCGCGGGCGGTCTCGCCCAGCTGCCCGAGACCGCTGCTCCTGTCTCGGACGATGCGCCCGTCGTGTCACCGCTGGTGAAGGACCCCCGTACAGTGGCCGCCCTGCCAGCGCTCCACGCGGACCGCAAGCCGCGCGGCGTCGGGAACAGCGTGGTCCACGGTCAGCTCGACCACGGCGTTGGTGCGGGACCGGCGTTCCTTGCGCCAGCTGTCGTACGGGTAGTCGTCGATATCGCGGAAGAGGTCACGCCCGCGCACCGGAGAGTTGGCCCGCGCCATGCTGCCGCTGTTGTACGGGGACAGCTGCACCCTCGCGGCGTGCCGCTCCAGGAGTTCGGCCGTGTCGAAGCAGAGCACCAGCTGGGGGTGGTCCCGATAGGCCTTGGCGCCGAGCAGCGTGTCGAGGCGGGCGCGGGTGAGCCAGAAGAAGACCCGGCCGTTGAGGAGGTCGAGGAACTCCTGCAGTGTGGTCCCGAGCGCGAGGCGGTCGAGACGTTGCAGGGGCTTTTGGTCGCGGACCGCTGCACGGCCGAGGGCCGGGTCGTCGAGGACGAACCCGGCGCGGCGCCTGCTCTGGAGGATGGCAGCACGGTCGGCCGGGGATGGGTCGTAGAGGTCGACGAGCGCTGTGGTGCTCAGCAAGCCGTGTTCCTGGATCGAGGGCCACGTGCCGTCCTGGGCCATGTGGAACAGAATCGGGTGCTCGTCTATCAGGCGGGCGCGGTCCACCCAGCGAAGGTAGCAGTGGAGAAGGCGCAGCGTCCCGGCCGTGCCCGGCCACCCCCTCCGGACGGCGGCCAGGACAACCGGCTCCTGGCGGTCACCGGCACCGGCAGCTGCCACCACCCGTGTCTTGTGGCAGATCATCTTGACCGTTTGTCAAACGATCTTGACTGTCGGCGCGGGCTTGCTCACCAATTGGCGCTGACTTGGTCAGCGACCGAGAAGCCGGTCTCGCAGTCGGGGCAGGTCGCGTGGCCAAAGACGTGGGTCAACGCGTGTGCGACCGCGCGCTGCCCGTCAGCGAGTGCGAGGTCATGGAGTCGTCGGCCGATACCGTCCAGGTCTGTGGGAGCCGCCGGGTGCAGGGCTCTCGTCTCGATGTCACCGTCCGCGACCGCATAGTCGTCGCTGGTCGAGAAGAAGCCGCGTTCGCCGAGGACGATGAACAAACTCGCCTCGCAGCCCGGGCATGAGACCTCGTACTCCTCGTTCCCAACGCCCCAGGCCAGGTCTTCACTCCAGCCCACGACACCTTCGAAGCCCAGCATGGCTTCCATGAGATGGATGTACTCGGCGCGGTCCGAAGCGGTCCGACGGTACTGCTCCACAGTCCTCAGCAGTATCGCGATCTCCGCCGCATGCTCTGATCGGACGTCGCCGGCCCCGTGCCACTGACCGGCGCCGGCCACGATCGCGCCCGCCAGGACCAGGGCATTGACCGCCTGTTCCCGGTTCCCGCTCTCAGCCGTGCCGGCCAGCCAAGGCAGTGCCGCGAAGCTGGCCGAGTAGACGCTGCCTTGATGGCACAGGGCTGACCACAGGTCGTTCCAGACCTCGGCGTTCGGCTCTGCTGCGATCCGGTCCAGCAGGTCTGGTATGTCCCCGGCTGCACCGTAGGCATGGCTGAGTTGCGACCAATCCGTCATGCGGAAATCCAACCAGGCGGATGCGCTGGTTGCGGAGGCGGGACGGCGCTCGCCGGCCGTGACGACATCCATCGATTGCTTCCGCCGCCACAAGTCAAGATCAAGTGGCAGATACCTACCGTCCGTCAAGATCATTTGACACGGGACAACCCGAACAGCAGCCCTCCCCGGCACCCTGTCGCACCCAGACCACACGCAGGGATCAGGGGCATTCGCCCACATCACATCACGCGGCAGCACCCCACACGACAGCACCCACCCGCCACCAGGACAGCCTCGGGACGATCTCCCGGACCATCACCGGAACAGCCCCGAGGCGGCCTGACGGCCACCCAGCCGACCGACGAGGGACGCGGCGGGCAGGCACGGCCCGGACGGTGTCGGCGACAGACGGCGGCGCACAGCGAGGCCGACCGGAAAGGCGGCGCCGCACCGCCCGGAGCGCGACGGCGGCCCGGCAGGCGGGGCGCAGTCCGACCGGAACGAGCACGGAAGCCCCGGGACGGCGCGGGCCAGGGCGGCGCCCTGGTGGAGGGTGCGGATGCGGGCGGGGCGGGCACCGCCGCCCAGAACGCCGGTCGCCACACGGCCTGGACGGTTACCCGGTCCCCGCGCAGCCGGCGCTCCGAACGCAAAGGCCCGGCCGACGGCATGCCGGGCGAGGAGGGCCAGGAGCCGAGCGTCGACGGTGGCCAGGACGCGGCAGGACGGGACGGCCAGCCGGGTGCTCAACAGGCACCGGAGCGCAGCGGGCGGAGCCAGGGTTCGGACAGCGGCGGAGGGCGGGGCGGGGCCGGTCGGGCGGACGGCAGGTGCGACATGTTCGTCTGGGTCCTGCCGGGGCCGGGGTCGGTAGGCTGGCGGAATGGCTGGGGTGCTGGGGTTCGATGCGCTGCTGACGTCGCTGATGGACCATCGGGTGGTCGACGTCGCCGCGCTCTCGGTGGCGGGCGCCGAGCCGGGGGAGCTACGGGCCGTACTCGACGGGCAGGCGCCGACCGGACGCCTGCTCAGGGGTCTCGGCCCGGTGCTCGGCCTGCACGCCGCCGACCTGTTCGTCCTCGCCGGGCAGTCGGTGCCTGACGACCTGACACCGATCACCCGCAACCCGCACTGGTCGGTCGGTTCCGTCGTCTACGACACGATGGTCATGCCCGGCGAGAACCGGCGGGTGCTGCTGGACGCGATCCGGGCGCAACCTCTGGTGTCGCGGGAGGGGCGTGGCGGGGTCGACCGGCCGTACCACCGGTACGGGCCGGGTTTCGGCGCGGTGCTCCTGAAGCTCACGCACAGTCGCAACCTCAGCTGGACGTGCACGGCCAGGGCCCTGTACGCGGTCACTGACGGACGGATCTACCTGTCGCCGTCGACCATCGGCGGGGTGGGCCGCGGCACTGTCGAAGCGGTTCCCGAGCTGGTGGTCGGCTTCGCGGGCGTGCTCGGTATCCCCGCCCCCGACCTGGCCGCGCTCGGAGGCATCCGTCTGCCGGACAATCTGCCGCCGCTCCACCCCCGGGCCGCGGACGTGGCCGCCGTCATCTGGCAGACCCGGCGCCTGACCACCGCCCAGCTCCAGGACATCGAACTCGTCTCCCGCCACCTCGTAGGCCGCTGACCGCCGCCCCACGGCTGTGGGAAACGCCCCGGACGGCGGGTCGTGCGGAGCGGACCCGGACGGCGCCACCAGAACCCGGCAGCGGGACGGCCAGACCGGGCGCGGCGGGACGACAGCCAAGACGGCGACGGCGGGGCGCAGCAGGCGTCGACCGGCCGGAGCGGGAACACGGTCTGGACGCTTCGGGGGACAGTTCGCGGTGGGACGGCGGCGGGCGCTTCCTCGGCGAGGTCGCCCCCCCGGACCGGCCCCGCAGCCGTCTTCCTCACCAGGACAGCCTCCACGGCACTCTGACGGCCACCCGGCCACCCGGCCAGGACGATGGCGGCCAACGGCCCGGGACACCAGCGCAGCACCACCCAGAGCAGGAGGTCGGCCCAGCACGTACCGCCCGGCCGGGACGACGACGCAGCACCGGCCCGGGGAGCGGAACGGCGGCCAGGACACACGGCGACCCGGCGCAGCAAGGCCGGCACGGGCACGGCCCTGCCGCCGGGCCGGGCCGCCGTCCGGCCCAGACGGTGGCGGCCGGGGACGGCGCCCCGGGCCAGGGCGCGCAGCGGAGCGGGGCACCAGCCCGGACGGCGGAACCGAAGGCGAACGCCGGGGATGGTCAGCGTTCTGCCCGTTGTCAGCACACCTTCGGGTGGTTACGAGCAGCGGTTCCCGAAGATGGTGGGGCTCGGTACGTACGGTTCCGACTGGCGGAAGTGTCAAGGGACAGTGGGATCTCCCCGGTAGAGGAAAGTTGATCTCCCCGCTGGTGAACGGTGAAAGTCCCCAGTGGACAGTTGATCTCCCCGGGGGTGGGGTCAGTCGAGGGGGACGACGCCTCGTCCGGTGGTTGCCTCGGTGAGGCGGTGACTGTCACCTTGGGTGACGACGACATGGGCGTGGTGCAGGAGCCGGTCGACGGTCGCGGTGGCGAGGGTCTTCGGCATGATCTCGTTGAATCCCGACGGGTGAAGGTTGCTGCTGACCGCCAGACTGCGGCGCTCGTAGGCGGCATCGACCAGGCGGTAGAAGCCTTCGGCGGCGTCGGGCGAGACGGGCAGGAGTCCGATTTCGTCGACGATGATCAGGTCGGTGCGGGTGATCCGGGTGATCGCCTTGGAGACGGAGTCGTCGACGCGGTGGCGGCGGACAGGGCGCCGAGGTCCTCGATGGTGAACCACGCGACGGTCATCCCGGCGTCGACGGCGGCCTGCCCGAGTGCCTCGGCGGTGGCTCTTGCCCGTGCCCGACGGGCCAACCACACAAAGGTTCTCGCGCCGTCCGACCCATTCCAGGGTCCGCAGTGCGGACTGGGTCGGGACGGGGATCGAGGAGGCTTCCTCGTTCCAGATGTGGAAGGTCTTGAGGTCGACGACCGGCGGGCCGGAACCGGGGCGGCGGGTGGGGCCCCGGTGCCGGGCGACGGTCGGTGCAGAGCCGGGCGGTGTGCGGGTGGCCGGACGGGGGCCTGGCTGTCGGGCCCTGGGGGTCTCCGGCTCGGGCCCGGGACCGGCCGGTGCGCGAGCGGGCGGCAGTGCAGCGGGCAGCGGCCGGTCGTCGTCGGGGTCCAGATACTCATCCCACTCGTCATCGCCCATGCCCTGGTCAACGACCGAGACGGCGAACGGCGACAGCAGCCGAGACGGCGAGGGCGGCGAAGGGCCCCGACGGCGTGGCGTGTCGGGGTCGACGTGGCGGGTGAGGTCGCGGACGGCCTGGCGGTCGCCGTCGGTGAGCGTGTGGAGGCCGGGGCGGTCGTACGGCTCCGTGATCCTTAACGGCGGATGAAGGACGGGTCCTGTGGTCGCCCACCGCAAGCCGACTGTTCTAACGTTGCGTCATGTCAGCTTGTTCAAAGGCCAGTTGCGCCTACTTGTCATACCGGCGCCGTGTCCTGTCCGCCACGGGGAACGGGGGCCCGCAGTGAGGCCGGGGCCCGGGTGGCGGGAGCACCGCCGCGGGTGGCTGTGGCTCACGTGGGGCGGCGCGGCACTCCTGGCGGCCAGTGTGGTGTTCACGGTGCTGAAACTCGCCGAGGGCGGGCACGGCGAGAAGCTCTCGCCCGGGGACAAGGTCGCCCTGCTGGGCCTGCCGGTGGCAACAGCCAGCCTGCTGGTCGGCCTGCTCGCGCTGCGCCGCCCGGAGGAACAGGACACCACCGCCCTGTCACGCGGCTGGGCCGGCAGACTGGCCAAGCAGGTCGCCACGGCCGAGGAGCCGCAATGGCGCCGGCTGCTCGGCGCCGACACCGAGCGCATCAACCTCACCTTCACGCTCCGCGCCGCGCCGTCCCGCGCGGCCGACGCCCCCGACGCCGGGCGGCTGTTCGACGGCACACCGACCGTCCCGGACGTCGCCGCCTACTACCGGCGCACCCGCCCCCACCGCCTCGTCGTCACCGGCGCCGCCGGCTCCGGCAAGACCGTCCTCGCCCTGGAACTGATCCTCGCCCTCCTCGCAGACCGCGGCGAGGACTACCCCGTCCCGGTGCGCCTGTCACTGGCCTCCTGGGACACCCGGACGCCGCTGTCCGACCTGCTCGCCCGGCGTCTCGTCGAGGCCTACGGCTGGCCCTCCGACAAAGCCGCCGAACTCGTCCACCACCGCCGGGTGCTCCCCGTCCTGGACGGCCTGGACGAGATGGACCCCACCCTCCCCGACGGCACCCCGGATCCGGAAGCCCCCCGGGCACTGAAGGCGCTGCGCGCCCTGAACACCTACCAGGAGGGGCGGGAGGCCGGGCCACTGGTGCTGACCTGCCGCACCGCCCACTACGACGCCCTCACCGCGCGCGCCCGTCTGATCGACGCCGCCCGCATCGAGATCGACGCCGTCCCCGCGGCCGACGCCCACACCTACCTCCTGCAGCGCACCGAGACCCCCGACCGGTGGCTCCCCGTCCTCGACACCCTGCGCGACGACCCCACCTGCCCCCTGGCCACCACCCTGTCCACCCCCTGGCGCCTGTGCCTGGCCGCCACCGTCTACGCCCACGACGGTGACCCCGCCGACCTCCTGCAACACACCACCCCCCACAACCTCGACAAGCACCTCCTCCCCCGCTTCATCCCGGCCAGCACCACCCTCCACCCCGGCCCCTACAGCGCCACCGACACCCACCGCTGGCTCGCCCACCTCGCCAGACACCTCGCCACCCACCCCACCACCGGCACCCCCGCCGGACCCGGCACCGACCTCACCCTCCACCAACTCTGGCCGATGGCCGGCACCAACCTGGTCCGCTGGACCGACGCCGTCCTGACCACACTCGTGATGCTGAGCCCGACCGTGCTGAGCCCGTACGGCGAAAGCATCCTGTACTTCATCTTCAGTGACCTCTTGTCGTGCGCGATGGTATTGGCGCTGACGGTTTTCCTCACCGTGCGCTCCCGGACCGACCGGCCCGCCGGTACGGACCTGACGGCCCTGCGGACGCCGGCCGGACGCCGCCACATCCGCAGAGCCCTCCTGACCGGCCTACTGGTGGGCGCCGGTGGCGCGGCCGTGATCGCGGCTGCGATCTGGGCGTTGAGCGGGGCTCCGACCGAGCGGGCCGTACTCGAAGACGCCGCTGACGCAGCCGCCGCCTTCATCCTCTTCTTTGCGTCCGCCGGGGCCGCAGTGGGGCTGACGCGGGGAATCGCGGCGGCGCTCAGAGTGCAGCCGGCCGCTGCCGTCACTCCCCGCCGCGTCATCCGCGGAGAACTCGTTCTCGGCGCGGCGCTGGCCCTGGTGGCCGCGCTCGCGGTCATGATCGGGTTCTTCCTGGAAATCACCGTCCGGTACTACATCGCCAACTACATCTCCCATTCCGTGTCACAGGGTGACGAGACCACCGGGATCGCCAGAACGGTGGGGAACGTCCTCTACATCGGATCGACCGCAGGGCTCGGGGCGTGGCTCAGCAGAAGCGGCGCCCGGCGGTACCTGGTCTTCATCCTGTGCTCCCGCGGCCGGCTGCCCCGCAGGCTCGGTGTGTTCCTGGACCACTGCTGCGACACCGGACTGATGCGCGTGTCCGGATCCTCCTACCAGTTCCGCCACCGCGAACTCCAGCACTGGCTCGCCGCCCACCCGAACCCCACGACCCACAACACCGACCCGCTCGCCACCCCGGCACACCACGCCTGACCGGCCAGGCCCACACCCCAACGCCGGTCCAGGCCCAACCCTGACACACCCCCCGGACGGTGCCGCGCCCGGGCGGACCACAAGGACCGCCCACAGGCTTCAGCGTGAAGCCACGGCCGCTCGCAGCCAGGCCCGCAGTCCGTCCGGACGAACCGGCCGCGTCCCCGGCCACCGGCAGCCCGGGCACACCGGCGTCCGCCTACGCCCCGCCGGTGTCGGCCACCTCCCGGGCACGAGCCGACGACGCGCCGCTGGAGCCCGGCCTGATCGGTGAGGTCGTCGCCGAGCCGCGCGAGCGGCCGGACGTGCCGGTCACCCAGCGGGAGAGCGGGCCGGGCCCGGACGGCTACCCGGCCAGGCACGGCGGGAACTGGCAGCCCGAGGACACGCCCTGGCCCGGCAACGCACCACCGAACCCGCACCGCTCGCCCTACGGACGGCACCCGGCTACCACACCGACCTTCTCCGCACCAAGTCAAGGCGGGAGTGATTGGAGGAGATGGCGAAGGCCGGGGCGAAGCTTGGGTTCTAACGGTCCTCGCAACACCCGCGATCTGTGGGAGTTGCGAGGACCGTGGGCGTTAGGCGTGATGATCTTGCTGAGTTGCGGGAGCG
>NZ_JBHTWX010000090.1:0-7172 GCF_042792155.1 Kitasatospora sp. NPDC056651
GGCCGTCCATCGCGAACGGGCCACCCCGGGGTGGCCCGTTCGCGATGGACGGCCCGTCAGGCGGCGCACCGGCCGGCGGGTTCCCGGCGGACCGGTCTACCCGACGGACCGGCCTACCCGGCGGCGACGGCCTCGACCGCCGGATGGCCGTCCGCGATGAACGCCCGCCACAGCCGGGCGTAGGTGCCGTCCCGGGCCAGCAGTTCGGTGTGGGTGCCGTCCTCGACCACCCGGCCGTGGTCCAGCACGACCACCCGGTCGGCGCGTTCGGCGGTGGTCAGCCGGTGGGCGATGACCAGGGTGGTCCGACCGCCGCTGAGCCGGTCCGCGGCCTGGTTGACCGCCGCTTCGGTGGCCAGGTCGAGGGCCGCGGTGGCCTCGTCGAGCAGCAGGATGTCCGGGTCGACCAGCTCGGCCCGGGCCAGCGCGATCAGCTGGCGCTGACCGGCCGAGAGGTTGCGCCCGCGTCCGGCCACCTCGTGGTCGTAGCCGCCCGGAAGGCGGACGATCATGTCGTGCGCGCCGACCGCCCGGGCCGCCGCCTCCACCTCGGCCGCCGAGGCCTCCGGCCGGCCGTACGCGATCGCCTCGCGGACCGTGCCCGCGAACAGGTACGCCTCCTGCGGCACCACGCCCAGGCGGTGCCGGTACTGCGCCAGGTCGTACCGGGTGAGGTCGACTCCGTCCACCCGGACGGTGCCCTCCGTCGCGTCGTAGAACCGGGCGACCAGCTTCACCAGCGTCGACTTGCCCGCGCCGGTCTCGCCGACCAGCGCCACCGTCTGCCCGGCCGGGACGTGCAGGTCCACGCCGCTCAGCACGGTCGGGGCGCCGTCCCGTCCACCGTTGTAGGCGAAGCCGACCCCCTCGAAGGAGATCTCGCCGCGCAGCCCCCCGGACACCGGGACCGGGTCCGCCGCCTCGGCGGTGGTGGTCGGGGTGCGCAGCAGCTCACGGATCCGGCCGAGGCCCACCGAGGCCTGCTGGTAGCCGTCGAACACCTGGGACAGCTGGTTGACGGGCGCGAAGAACAGGTCGATGTAGAGCAGGTACGCGACCAGCGCGCCGACCGTCAGGGTCCCGGCGTCGACCCGGGCGGCACCGACGATCAGCACCAGCGCGGCGGCCACGCTGGAGAGGAACTGGACGAACGGGAAGTAGAGCGAGATGTAGAGCTGGGCGCGGACCCGGGCCTCGCGGTAGGCGATGCCGCGGGCCACGAAGCGGTCCGTGTTGGTGTCCAGGCGGCGGAACGCCTGGACGATCCGCATGCCGGCCACGTTCTCCTGGAGGTCGGCGTTGACGGCGCTGATCAGGTCGCGGGAGCGCTCGTACTGGTCCTTGGACTTCTTGCGGAACACCAGGGTCGCGATCACCAGCAGCGGCAGCACGGCGAAGACCACCAGGGCCAGACCGGCGTCGATGATCAGCAGGGCGGCGAAGATGCCGGCGAAGGTCAGCAGGCTGACCACCGCGGTGACCATGCCGGTCTGGAGGAAGGAGGTCAGCGAGTCCAGGTCGGTGGTCATCCGGGTCATGATCCGGCCGGTCAGCTCGCGCTCGTAGTAGTCCAGGCCGAGCCGGTTGAGGTGCGCGAAGATCTTGAGCCGGAGCGTGTAGAGGACGCGCTCGCCGGTACGGCCGCTGACCCGGTTCTCCTGGGTCTGCACCGCCCAGTCCACCAGGACCACGACGAGCGCGATGAGCGCGGCCACCGCGACGCCGGACATCAGGCCCTTGCGGACGCCCTCGTCGATGCCGTGCCGGATCAGCACCGGCAGCACCAGTCCGGCCGCCGCGTCCAGGGCGACCAGCAGGAGGGCGATGAGCAGCGGGGCGCGGAAGGGGCGCAGCAGACGGCGCAGGGTGAAGTCCGGGTCCCCGGCCTCGGCCTCGGCCCGGGGGACGCCCGGGGCGTCGTCGGCCGGCGGGAGGGCGGCGACCTTGGCCAGCAGGTCGGGGTCGGCCTTGCGGGCGGCCTTGACCAGGGCGGGGGTGGGGAGTGCGGGGGCGGCGTCAGCGGGGAGCCGCGTCGGCGCGGCGGGGCGGCTGCCGGTGTGGCCGGAGGGCTGTCCAGGGGTCTGCCCGTCGGACTTCCCGGAAGACTTCCCGGAGGACTTTTCGTCGGCCTCTTCGAAGGCCGGGGGCGGGGTGGCGCGATCGGCCTCGGGGTCGGTGATCAGGGCCCGGTACTGGGGACATCGGGCTTCGAGTTCCTCGTGCGTTCCGAGGTCCAGCAGCCGGCCGCGGTCCAGGACGGCGATCCGGTCGGCGAGCTGGAGGGTCGAGCGGCGGTGGGCGATCAGCAGCGTGGTGCGGCCTGCCATCACCGAGCGCAGCGCGTCGTGGATCTCCGCCTCGATCTGCGGGTCCACCGCGGAGGTGGCGTCGTCCAGCAGCAGGATCCGGGGGTCGGTGAGGATGGCCCGGGCCAGCGCGATGCGCTGGCGCTGGCCGCCGGAGAGGGTCAGGCCCTGCTCGCCGACCTTGGTGTCGTACCCGTCCGGCAGCGCGCGGACGAACTCGTCGGCCTGGGCGGCGCGGGCCGCAGCGACCACCTGCTCGTCCGTGGCGTCCGGACGGCCGTAGGCGATGTTGGTGCGCACCGACTCGGAGAAGAGGAAGCTCTCCTCCGGGACGATGCCGACCGCCGCGCGGACCGAGTCCAGGGTGAGGTCGCGCAGGTCGTGGCCGTACAGGCGGACGGTGCCGGCGGCGGGGTCGTAGAAGCGGGGCACCAGCTGGGCCACCGTCGACTTGCCGGAGCCGGAGGCGCCGACCAGGGCGAGGGTCTCGCCGGGGGCCAGCGTCAGGCTGAGGCCGTGCAGGACGGGGGCGGGGTGCTCGGGGTCGTAGCGGAACTCGACCTGGTCGAACTCCAGGGCGACGTCGGGGGTGCGCGGGCCGGTGGTGGCGCCCGGGCCGGCGGTGACGGCGTCGGAGACCTTGGAGACCTTGGAGGCGTCGGAGGCGGCCGCCGGAACGGGGGTCTCCGGGGCTCCTGCCGGGGTGCCACCGTGAACGAGGTCCAGGGTGAGGGCGTCCGGGCGCTCCTGGACCAGCGGGCGCTCGTCGATCAGTTGCAGGACCCGCTCGACGCCGGCCCGGGCCTGCTGGCCGACGGTGATGACCATGGTCAGCATCCGGACCGGACCGGTCATCTGCGCGACGTAGGTGGAGAAGGCCACGAAGGTCCCGAGCGTGACCCGGCCGTCGACGGCCAGCCAGCCACCGAAGGCGAGGACGCCGACCTGGGCGAGCGCCGGGATCGTCTGCATCGCCGGGTTGTAGCGGGCGTTGAGCCGGATCGACCGGAGCCGGGCGGCGAAGAGGTTGCGGGACGCCGTCTCCAGCTTGTCGCGCTCCTGCGCCTCCTGGCCGAAGCCCTTGACCACGCGGACGCCGCCGATCGCGCCGTCCACCACGCCCGCCACGGCGGCCGCCTCCTGCTGGGCGGCCCAGGTGGCGGGGAAGAGCCGCTTGCGGCTGAGCACCGAGACCCACCACAGGGCGGGCGCCATGACCAGGGCGATCAGGGTGAGCGGCGGGGACAGCCAGATCATCACGGCCAGCGACATGACGAACATCAGCAGGTAGCCGGTCATCATCGGCAGCATCGACAGCAGGCCGTTGACCAGCTGGAGGTCGGAGGTCGCGCGCCCGATCACCTGGCCGGTGTCCAGCCGGTCCTGCCGGTGGCCGTCGAGCCGGCCGAGCGAGCGGAACAGGTCGCTGCGCATGTCGTGCTGGACGTCGAGGGCGAGCTGACCGCCGTAGTAGCGGCGGACCTGGGTGCAGCCGAAGACCACGAGGGCCGCGAGCAGCAGCACCACGGCCCAGGGGGCCAGCGAGCGGGTACGGGCGACGATGACGTCGTCGATGATCAGTTTGGTGACCAGCGGCACCAGCGCGGTGACGGCCATGCCGAGGAGCGAGGCGCCGAAGGCCAGCAGCAGGCTGCGGCGGGACCGCCAGCTGTAGCCGACCAGGCGGCGCAGCCAGCCGGGTGTCTCCGCTCCGTCGGTGGGGGGCGCGGCGGAGGAGGCCGACGTGGCGCGGTCGGCCCCGGGCTTCGGGCTGTCGACGGGGACCTCCGGAGTCGGGCCGGGGGCCGGGGGGCCGCTCGGGGATTGCTCCACCGTGGATCCGTGAGTCTCGGGCATATTTAGGGATGCTAACCATTTCGTCGGGTGGCCGCCACGACGTTTCCGACCCGGGCGGGTTCGGGTCGGACCGGGGCAGCCCGGATCGTCCGGTCCGGTGGACTGGCCAACAGCCTGCGGCCTGCGGTGATTCCCGCGGGCACCCGCACGGCCGGCCGGCACCCGACCACCTCCAGGGTCGCCGACGGCACTCCGGACGCCCAGCGGCCAGGGGCGGGCGGGTGCCGTCCTTTGGGCCTAAGACCCGCCCGCCTTCACGCCCGCGCCCGCCGGGGCGGCGCCGGAGCGGCCCGGCGAGCCCCTCGGGGCCGGCCGGCGTCAGGAGCGAGTGGGCCCTGGGCCCCGCCTCAGGCCTCCGCCACCGAACCGCCACCGGGGGCGGCCGCCGAGCCCGCGGCCGCCGCGAACGCGCCGTGGGCGAGGGTGTGGAGCAGGGCCGCCATGCCGTCGCGCTGGAGGGCGGAGCGCTCGCCCTGGTCCGGGTTCGATCCGAGACTGTGCGGGGTCGAGTTGATCAGACCGAAGACGGCGTGCACGGTGGCCCGCGCCACCGGCTCGGCGGCGGGTTCGGCCAGCGGCGGGTAGGCCTGCCGGACCACGTCGACCCACAGCTCGACGTAGCCGCGCTGGAGCCGGCGGACGGTGCGCCGGTCCTCCTCCTTGAGGTTCAGCAGCTCCCGGTCGTGCAGGGTGATCAGGTCCCGGTCGTTCAGGGCGAAGTCGACGTGGCCGCTGATCAGCGCGTCCAACGTGGCGGCCGGGCCGTCGCCACCACCCGCCCGGCGGCGCCCCTCCTCCAGCAGGCGCTCGCTGATGCCGATCAACAGGTCGGCGAGCATCGCGTCCTTGCCGGCGAAGTGGCGGTAGAGCCCGGGGCCGCTGATTCCGACGGCCTTGCCGATCTCGTCCACGCCCACACCGAGGAAACCCCGGGCGGCGAACAGCCTGGCGGCCTCCCGACGGATCTGGTCACGGCGCGGGAGTGCGGAGGTTGCGGGGACGTTCGGCATGCCGCCCATCGTAGACAGTCGGGTTATCGACCGTTAACCTGGGGCGCGTAAGTTAACGTTAATTAACGTGGCGATCACGGGCGGACCGCATCCGGCCGCTCACCTGGTGCCGAGGGCAAGGGAGCTCTTGGGAATGGTCATCTCAACCACCGGCGCACCCGGCGGCGTCCGGCCCGGCACGGCGACCGGCACGGCGGCACCCGGTGCCGCGCCGTCCGCCGCCGCGCCGGCACCCCGGCTCGGCAGCTCCGCCGACCCGGGCTCCGCGGCCTACCGCGCCAACACCGAAGCGCACCGGGCCCTGGTCGCCGAGCTGCGCGCGAAGCTCGACGCGGCCGCCCTGGGCGGCGGTGCCAAGGCTCGCGCCCGGCACACCGCCCGCGGCAAGCTCCTGCCCCGCGACCGGGTGGACACCCTGCTCGACCCGGCCTCCCCCTTCCTGGAACTGGCCCCGCTGGCCGCCGACGGGATGTACGACGGAGCGGCGCCCGCGGCCGGGGTGATCGCCGGCGTCGGCCGGGTCGCCGGGCGCGAGGTGGTGGTGGTCGCCAACGACGCCACCGTCAAGGGCGGCACCTACTACCCGATGACGGTGAAGAAGCACCTGCGCGCCCAGGAGGTCGCGCTGGAGAACCGGCTGCCCTGCGTCTACCTGGTCGACTCCGGCGGCGCCTTCCTCCCGATGCAGGACGAGGTCTTCCCGGACCGCGACCACTTCGGCCGGATCTTCTACAACCAGGCCAGGCTCTCCGCCGCGGGCATCCCGCAGATCGCCGCCGTGCTCGGCTCGTGCACGGCCGGCGGCGCGTACGTCCCGGCGATGAGCGACCAGGCGGTGATCGTCCGCAACCAGGGAACGATCTTCCTCGGCGGCCCGCCGCTGGTGAAGGCCGCCACCGGTGAGGTGGTCACGGCCGAGGAGCTGGGCGGCGGCGAGCTGCACTCCCGCACCTCGGGCGTGACGGACCACCTGGCCGAGGACGACGCCCACGCCCTCTCCATCGTGCGCACGATCGTCGCCGGGCTCGGCCCGCGCGGGGCCAGGCCGTGGCCGCTCGCCCCGGTCGAGCCGCCGGCCGTCGACCCGGCGGGCCTGTACGGGGCCGTGCCGGTCGACCCGCGCACGCCCTACGACGTGCGCGAGGTGATCGCCCGCCTGGTGGACGGCAGCCGGTTCGCCGAGTTCAAGGCCGAGTACGGCGCGACCCTGGTCACCGGCTTCGCCCGGATCCACGGCCACCCCGTCGGCATCGTCGCCAACAACGGCGTGCTGTTCTCCGAGTCGGCCGTCAAGGGCGCCCACTTCGTCGAGTTGTGCGACCAGCGGGGCATCCCCCTCCTCTTCCTCCAGAACATCACCGGGTTCATGGTCGGTCGGCAGTACGAGGCGGGCGGCATCGCCAAGCACGGCGCCAAGATGGTCAACGCCGTCGCCTGCACCCGCGTCCCGAAGCTGACCGTGGTGATCGGCGGCTCGTACGGAGCCGGCAACTACTCGATGTGCGGCCGGGCCTACTCACCTCGCTTCCTGTGGATGTGGCCGGGCGCCAAGATCTCCGTGATGGGCGGCGAGCAGGCGGCCTCCGTCCTCGCCACCGTGCGCCGCGACCAGCTGGAGGCGCACGGCGACCAGTGGCCGGCCGAGGCGGAGGAGGAGTTCAAGCGCCCCGTCCGCGAGCAGTACGAGCGCCAGGGCAACGCCTACTACGCCACCGCCCGTCTCTGGGACGACGGGGTGATCGACCCGATGGACACCCGCACCGTGGTCGGTCTCGCCCTCACCGCCTGCGCCAACGCCCCGCTGGCGCCACCCGCACCGTACGGCGTCTTCCGCATGTGACCCGCCCTGGTGTCGCTCCCGCGTCCGTGACCCCATCCCTTCCGGGTGTGACTCCCCTCGGCGCCGGCCCCCCCCGGCCGGCGCCCCCACCCCCCACCGCCCCCACCGTCGTACGGCTCCCCGCGACCCCGAGGAACGCCACCCCAGTTCGACACAGTT
>NZ_JBHTWX010000090.1:7182-37555 GCF_042792155.1 Kitasatospora sp. NPDC056651
CTTCTCCCCTTTGCCCCCCCCGGGGGGGGCCCCCCGGCGCCGGCCCCCCCCCCCCGGGGGGGTGCCCCCCCCCGGGGCCCCCCCCCCCGGGGCCGCCCGCCCCGACCACCCACCGCCACCTCCTTCGTACGGCTCCCCTCGACCCGGAGGAACGCCTCCCATGTTCGACACAGTTCTGGTCGCCAACCGCGGCGAGATCGCCCTCCGGGTGATCCGCACCCTGCGGCGGCTCGGTGTCCGCTCGGTCGCCGTGTTCAGCGACGCGGACGCGGACGCTCCGCACGTCCGCGAAGCCGACGTCGCGGTCCGGCTCGGCCCGGCCGACCGCAGCGACAGCTCGGCGGCCGAGACCTACCTGCGGACCGACCAGATCCTGGCCGCCGCCCGCCGCACCGGCGCCCAGGCCGTCCACCCCGGCTACGGCTTCCTCGCCGAGAACCCCGGCTTCGCCCGCGCCTGCGCCGACGCGGGCCTCGTCTTCATCGGACCACCTCCCGGTGCGGTCGAGCTGATGGGCGACAAGATCAACGCCAAGGAGGCCGTCCGGGCCGCCGACGTCCCGGTGGTACCCGGCAGCCAGGCCGCCGCGCCCACCGACGAGGACCTCGTCGCCGCCGCCGACGAGATCGGCTACCCGGTGCTGCTCAAGCCGTCCGCCGGCGGCGGCGGCAAGGGCATGCGCCTCGTACGGGACCGCGCCGACCTGCCCACCGAGATCGCCGCCGCCCGCCGCGTCGCCCGCACCGCCTTCGGCGACGACACCCTGCTGCTGGAGCGCTGGGTCGACCGACCGCGCCACATCGAAGTGCAGGTGCTCGCCGACGCCCACGGCACCACCGTCCACCTCGGCGAGCGCGAGTGCAGCCTCCAGCGCCGCCACCAGAAACTGATCGAAGAGGCTCCCTCCGTTCTCCTCAATGCCGAGACCCGTGCCGCGATGGGCGCCGCGGCCGTCCGCGCCGCGGAGTCCTGCGGCTACACCGGCGCCGGCACCGTGGAGTTCATCGTCCCCGGCATCGACCCGGACGCTCCCGCCGCCGCCCCCGAGGGGGTGCGGGACTTCTTCTTCATGGAGATGAACACCCGCCTCCAGGTGGAACACCCCGTCACCGAACTCGCCGTCGCGGTCGGCACGGAAGCGGCCCGGCTCGACCTGGTCGAGTGGCAGCTGCGCGTCGCCGCCGGCGAACCGCTCTCCTTCTCCCAGCCCGACATCTCCTTCCTGGGCCACGCCATCGAGGCCCGCATCTGCGCCGAGGACCCGGAACGCGACTTCCTGCCCACCGGCGGCCGCATCCTCACCCTGGACGAGCCCCGCGGCGAGGGCATCCGCGTCGACTCCGGAGTGGCCCCCGGAACCGTCGTCACCAGCGCCTACGACCCCATGCTCGCCAAGGTCATCGCGTACGGGCCCGACCGCCCGACCGCGCTGCGCCGGCTCCGCGCGGCGCTGGCCGACACCCGCGTCCTGGGCGTCACCACCAACACGGGCTTCCTGCGCCGGCTGCTCGCACACCCCGAGGTCGTCGCCGGCCGACTGGACACCGGCCTGGTGGAGCAGACGGCCCGGGAGCAGCCGGCCCTGCTCACCGCTCCCTACTCCCCTACGAACGCGACCACCCCGGACGCGCCCGCGGCGGCCGAACCGGTGCCACCCGCTCACCTCCTCTACTACGCGGCCGCGTTGGCGCGGCACCTGGACCTCACTCCGGCCGCCGACCCCGACGGCTGGACCGACCCGTTCTCCCTTCCCTCCGGCTGGCGCCTGGGCGGCACTCCCGCCTGGACCGCCCACCGACTCCGAACCCCCGGCCAGGACCCGGTGACGGTGAGCATCCGTTCGATCACTGCGGGCAACGTAGCCGATGCCACTGACAATCCCGCCGGGCTCACCCGTGAGGTGGAGCTCCGACTCGACGAGGGCCCCTCGCACCGCGCCCGCGCGACCCTGGCCGGCGACCGGCTGCACCTGACCGTCGACGGCCTCCAGACCACGTTCTCGCTGGCCACCGACACCACCCCCGGCCTCGCCGCCGGCCCGGTGACCTGGCTGGGCATCGAGGGCGACGCCTGGCCGCTGCACGCCTACGACCCCGTGGTCGAGAGCGCCGCCGGGGCCGGTGCGCACCACGGCGCGCTGACCGCCCCGATGCCCGGCACCGTCACCGTCGTCAAGACCACGGCGGGCGAGACGGTCCGCAAGGGCCAGCCCCTGCTCGTGCTGGAGGCCATGAAGATGGAGCACGTGATCGCCGCACCGCACGACGGCGTGGTCGCCGAACTGCGGGCCACCGCCGGCGCCACCGTCGCGATGGAGGACCTGCTGGTCGTGGTCACCCCGGTCGAGGACGCCGCGGCCGCACCGGTCGCCGCCTCCGCCGAGCCCGCGGAGGTGCGCTCGTGACCGCCCCCGTCCCCGCCCGCGAGCCCGACGCCCTCGACCTGGGCCTTCCCGACCCGGTCCGCGCCGCCGGGCTGCCCGAGGAGGTCCGGATCCACGAGGTCGGACCGCGCGACGGCCTGCAGAACGAGAAGTCCCTGGTGCCGGTCGAGGTCAAGGCCGAGTTCATCGCCCGGCTCGCGGCGGCCGGCCTGCGCACGGTCGAGGCCACCAGCTTCGTTCACCCGAAATGGGTACCTCAGCTGGCCGACGCCGAAGAGCTGGTCCCCCGGCTCGCCGACCTGCCGGAACGCCACCGAGGCCTGCGGCTGCCGGTCCTGGTGCCGAACGAGCGCGGCCTGGACCGCGCGCTCGCCCACCACGCCTCCGACATCGCGGTGTTCGCCAGTGCCACCGAGACCTTCGCCCGCCGCAACCTCAACCGCTCGGCGGACGAGGCCATGGCGATGTTCCGCCCGGTCGTGGCCCGGGCCGTCGAGGCCGGGGTCGCGGTCCGCGGCTACCTCTCGATGTGCTTCGGCGACCCGTGGGAGGGCCCCGTCCCGGTCGACCAGGTGGTCCGGTACGGCGTGCGGCTGCTGGAACTGGGCTGCGCGGAGCTGAGCCTCGGCGACACCATCGGGGTGGCCACCCCGGGCCAGGTCACCGCCCTGCTGGCGGGCTTCGCCCGGGCCGGCGTCCCGGTCGACCGGCTCGCGGTGCACTTCCACGACACCTACGGCCAGGCGCTCAGCAACACCCTGGCGGCACTGCGCGAGGGCGTCACCACGGTGGACGCCTCCGCGGGCGGCCTGGGCGGTTGCCCGTACGCGAAGAGCGCCACCGGCAACCTGGCCACCGAGGACCTGGTCTGGATGCTGCACGGGCTCGGCATCCGGACCGGCGTCGACCTGCGCGCCCTCGTCGCCACCAGCGGCTGGATGGCCGAGCGCCTCGGCCGGCCGAGCCCCTCCCGCACCGTCCAGGCGCTGCTCGGCGCCGCCCGGGGCTGACCCGGCCCCGCCCGCCTCCGGCGCCGGCGGCCCGTACGGTCCGGCCGGCGCCGCGCACCACGTTCATCGCTCGACACCCATCCCTCAATCGCACCGTGCGACCGTCATACCGTCCGACGGACGCCGGTCAACCCGCTCACGTCCGCGGCCGGCCCGGCCGGGCGCCAGGAGGATCACCATGCTCGACCACCGACTCAGCAGCGAGTACGAGGAACTGCGGCGCACCGTCGCCGAGTTCGCCCAGGACGTGGTGGCGCCGAAGATCGGCGAGTACTACGAGCGGGAGGAGTTCCCCTACGAGATCGTCCGGGAGATGGGGCGGATGGGGCTCTTCGGCCTGCCCTTCCCGGAGGAGTACGGCGGCATGGGCGGCGACTACTTCGCCCTCGGCCTCGCCCTGGAGGAACTCGCCCGCGTCGACTCCTCGGTGGCGATCACCCTGGAGGCCGCCGTCTCGCTCGGCGCGATGCCGATCCACCGGTTCGGCACCGAGGAGCAGAAGCGCGAGTGGCTGCCCCGGCTGACCTCCGGCGAACTCCTCGGCGCCTTCGGGCTCACCGAGCCGGAGGGCGGCTCGGACGCGGGGGCCACCCGCACCACGGCGCGCTACGACGAGGCCACCGACGAGTGGGTCATCAACGGCACCAAGTGCTTCATCACCAACTCCGGCACCGACATCACCGGCCTCGTCACCGTCACCGCACTCACCGAACCGATCGCTCGTTCGAGTGAAGAGGGCGAATTCCGCTCGCCTGTGCGGGAGATCTCCTCCATCATCGTGCCCACCGGGACCCCCGGCTTCCAGGTCTCGAAGAAGTACTCGAAGGTCGGATGGAACGCGTCCGACACCCGCGAATTGTCCTTTACCGACTGCCGCGTTCCCGCGGCCAACCTGCTGGGCGAGCGTGGCCGAGGCTACGCCCAGTTCCTGCGGATCCTCGACGAGGGCCGCATCGCGATCGCGGCCCTGGCCACCGGCCTGGCCCAGGGCTGCGTCGACGAGTCCGTGAAGTACTCCGGCGAGCGCCGGGCCTTCGGCCGGCCCATCGGCGCCAACCAGGCCATCCAGTTCAAGCTTGCCGACATGGAGCTGCGCGCCCACACCTCCCGCCTGGCCTGGCGGGACGCCGCTTCCCGGCTGCTGCACGGCGAACCGTTCAAGAAGGAGGCCGCGATCGCGAAGCTGTACTCGTCCGAGGCCGCCGTCGACAACGCCCGCGAGGCGACCCAGATCCACGGCGGGTACGGCTTCATGAACGAATTCCCGGTCGCCCGCTTCTGGCGCGACTGCAAGATCCTTGAAATCGGGGAGGGCACGTCTGAAGTCCAGCGCATGCTCATCGCCCGGGAGCTCGGCGTCAGTTCGTGACGGTCACTTCCTGACGGCCACCTCCTGAGCCGCACTCGCCGGGGCGAAGCACCACTCGACGCGAAGCAGTGCAGCGCGCAACGCGACTCGCCACGAGGCGAGTTGGGGAGCCGGTGCAGCGGAGGAGGCATCAGAAGGGACATTCAGCAGGCGACTTCGGGAGAAGCCGCAGGAACATGGCCTCAGGGGATCACGATCACCGGGCGGTTGGCCCGCCGCGCCAGCCGTCCGGAGACCGAGCCGAAGATCTTGCCGAGCAGGCCGTGCGTCGTGCCGACGACGATCGCATCGGCCGCGTACTCACGGCCTACCTCCTCGATCTCGTGGCAGATGTCCCCGCCGCGCTCGATCAGGACCCACGGCACCCCGGTCAGGAAGTCCGCGCAGGCGAGCTCCAGGCCGAGGACCTCGGTCCGGTGGTCGGGAAGGTCGACGAAGACGGGCGGCTCGCAGCCGGCCCAGACCGTGGCCGGCAGACGGTTGGCGACGTGCACGATCACCAGGCCGCACTGCGAACGGCGCGCCATGCCGACGGCATAGGCGAGGGCTCGCTCGCTCGACAGCGAGCCGTCGAAGCCGACCACCACGCCGTGCTGGAACACCGGGTCGAGGGACGGCGCCGGGGTGTCCTGCCCGGACGGTTCGGCGCGCCCGCCCAACGAACCGGCCACGCCGGAGTCCGCCTCCGGTCGCTCGGCGCCTGGGCCCAGGCGGCCCGTCATCGGAGACCCCGCAGGGTCGCTCGGAGGCTCGCCACGCCGCTGGCGGGACCCTGGGCGGTCCCGGCGTGCCAGGCTGCCCCGGCGGGCGAGGCCGCGGAGCGCGCGTGCGAAGCCCTGTGGGCCGTCGCGGCCCGTTCCGGGTTCCTCCGGCTCCTGTGGCTCCTGTGGCTCCTGTGGCTCCCGCTGCTCCCGTGACTCCGCCGGCTGTGCGGCATCGGCCGTCCGGTCCGGCCGGGCGTCGGCCTCGGCGGCGGCATCGGCCCGCTCGCGGTCTGCCCGTCCGGCCGGGATGTGTCCTGGGGTTTCGGGGCGAGCGTCGGCGCACCCGTCGGCAGTCCCGGCCGCGCCGCCGTCCGTACCGCCGCCGTCCGTACCGCCGTCGCGCTGCCCGCCACCGTCGACGTCACCGGCGCCGGGGTGGCCGCTTCCGTCGCCGCCTCGGCGGTCCGCACGAACGTCGGCCCGGACGTCCGGGCGATCGGAGGCAGGCTCACCGGCCGGGCCCACGCTGCGGGACGTGTCCGGTTCAACAGGTCGGGGAGGCTCAAAACCAGCCATGGCTCACGGCTCTTCGATGGAGAGGGGCCGACAGGAGGGGAGAACAACGCTGCCCGGGCAGCAGGCCCGCCCACGGGATGACGTCGGTCTGCGACGCGCAGCACCGTATGTGACCTGTTCCTTTCAGAGTACGACGGGGCAGGGGGACCAGCCCAGCGGCGAAGCCCCGGAGCGACGTTGTTCCCGCGAAAGAGGGATGCGCCCGCCGAGGCCGTGCGCCCCGTCCACAGGCGATCGCGCCCCCTTCGGAAAGGAGGTTCCCTGGAGCTTGACTGAGTGGACCGGGCGACGCAACAGCCCCGTGGGACACCGTGACCGGACTGTCATGGATCGGCGACGATCCGTTGCGGGACGTCGCGAACCGTGACGTCCGAGCCGCCCCACCAGCCACGGCCGGTCCGGACGCCACCGCCCGCCACAGACCCGCGGAGGCCGTTTCGGCCACTCCGTACGGCTTCGCGACGCCGTCTGGCATTTGCCAGGTGCATAGGCGCCACCGCTGGCACCATGCTCGGCATGCCCCTGCTCCTGTTCGACCTCGACAACACCCTGTTGCCCCGGGACGCCGCCTACCGGGCCTGGGCGCAGGACTTCCTGTCCGAACACGACCTCCCGCCCGGCGACCTCGACTGGTTCGTCACCCTCGACGGCGGCGGCTACGTACCGCGCAGCACCGTACTGTCAGCGGTCCGGCGCCGCTACGGCCTGGACGTCTCCGCCGACTTCCTGTCCGCCCACTACCGACGCGGCATCAACTCCCACATCCACTGCCCGCCCCGGCACATCGAGGCGCTGCGGGCCGCCCGGACGGCCGGCTGGACGCTCGGGATCGTCAGCAACGGCGGCACCGGGCCGCAGTTGGAGAAGATCCGGCGGACCGGACTGGGCCCGCTGGTCGACGGCTGGGTCATCTCCGAGGAGGCCGACTGCGTCAAACCGGACCCGTTGATCTTCGAGATGGCCGCGCAGCGGTGCGGCGTCGCGCCCACCGGGGACTGGGCCGACCACACCTGGATGATCGGGGACCACGCGCCCGCCGACATCGCCGGCGCCGAACTGGCCGGGCTGCGCAGCGTCTGGCTCCACCACGGCCGGCCGTGGGCGGAGAGCGGCTACCGGCCGACGCTGAAGGCCGCCGGCCTGCCGGAGGCCGTCGGGCAGGTGCTCGCCGCACGGAGCGCGCCCGCGCCCCGGCCGGGCGTCCACTCCGGCGGGCCGCTCCGGAAGGCGGCGGGCGGGCGGGCCCGCGCGACGGCGTTGGTCGGCGCACGGTCCGGCGCACGTCCGGCGGCAGTCGCCCTGAACGGTCCGAGTGCACCCGTTCCCGCGAACGCCGGGACGCCCGGCGAACTCGTCCCCGCAGGCGGGCTGGGTGTCCGAAACCGATCCGGCGGGTTTGCCGTGATCACCGAGGTCCACCCGGAGACCGGGGCCGGTCCCGGAACCCGGACGGGCAGCGGGCCGGGTCCGACCGCGGTGGCGGCCGCCCAGTAACGGCAACCCGCCCGCCCGCCGCCCCGTGGCGGTGCAACCCCGACGCCCCGGGGCGCCCGCCGAAGCCTCCCCCTCAGCCCCGAACGCCAACCCGAACGCCAGCCGCGCGCCCCACCCCGCCACCCGGCCCCATCAGCACGCTCGGCACCCTCGGCACCATCAGCACCATCAGCACCCGCGCTCTCCCTACACCACCGCCCCACCGACGTACGGCTCCGCCAACGGGCCGGTGCCCGTTCGACGGAGCCGGGTTCGCACGGCGGCGGACCAGGACTGCCGGGCGGCCGGGCGACCCGGACGCGCAAGCACCAAGGCGGTCATGAAAGGGGACGGGCCACCCGCACCGGCCCTCCCCTACACCGCCGCCACCACCACCTACACCGCCTACACCGACGTACGGGTCCACCAACAGGTCTGCGCCTGCTCCACGAATCCCAGCTTGCGGTAGAGCGGTTCACCGAGCGCGGTGGCGACCAGGGTGGCCGGACGGTCCGGGTGCGCGTGCGCCAGGGCGGTCCGCAGGACGGCGCCCGCAACCCCCCGGCCGCGCTGGTCGGGCAGGGTCGCGACCCAGTACACGCCGGTGGCCCGGCCGTCGTCACAGGTGAGGCAGGTGCCCGCCGGCGCGCCGTCGACGCGGCCGAGCCAGGCTCGCCAGCCGGGTGCGTCCAGCAGTCCCGCCGGGAGGGCCTCGCCACGCACCCAGGGCTGCCGGGCGGGCAACGGGAAACCCTCCACGATCGTTCGCTCGACCATCGCGAAGGTGTCGCGGTCCAGCACCTCATCGACCGTCAGGACGCCGCCTCCGCGCGCGTCCGAAACCGCGGGAAGAGCGGTGGTCGCGTCCTCGACCGGACCCGGGTCCCGGACCATCACCGCCATGAGCGGCATCCGGGAGGCCCCGAGGCCGGAGAGGTCGAGTCCGCCGTACGGGTCCTCCACGGTGCAGCGTATGGTCGACCACTCGGCGAGGAGGTCCGCCAACTCCCGCTCCAAGTCAGCTGGTTCGCTGTAGGGGCGGGTCACCACGATGCGGTGCGCGTCGTCGGGGGTCCGGGCGCACCGGACGGCGGTCAGGCCCGGCCGGGTGCGGGACTGCCAGCCGTGGACGCGGGCTTGGGCGAGCCAGAAGGCGGCGGCGTTGTCGTTGGCCCGTTCGAGCCGGCTGTGGTTGTTCACGGCAGGACCGTAGCCCGGCCGTCCGGTTCCCGGTTCCGCCGCCTCAGGCTTGGCCGGATGAAGCCTGGGAGGCGCACGACTTCTCCCTGTGCGCCCCCTCGTGCACCGTCGACTTTCGGTCAATTTCGCTCCGATCCATCCCGCTTGGGCAAATCCGCAGCCCAGACCTGCCGGCCGGGCACGCCGGAGCCGAACACCCCGTCAGCGCTCCTGCGACAACCAGCCACCGTTGCCCCGGCCCTCTTCCCAGAAAGGTCGACGGGTGCCACGCTTCGTGATCGAATGCATCACGCCAAATTGCCATGTCGACATAGCGTCGGATGGTGAACTTGTCACAACGGCAACGGTCCACCCGATAGATTTCGATCTTGGCGAGCAGTGCCGCACCACCCACACCACACCACCGAGGGGGCTTGAGCGCCTTGAGCAGGGTGAGCAGGAGCGACGCGGGTCCTGACAGCGGCCAGGCGGCGGCCGGCAGCACGGGTCGGTCCGCGAGAAGCACCGGCACCTCCGCGATCTCCGCCACCACCCGCACCTCGGGCGCCGCCCCGCACTCCTCGTACCCCGCGGTGCCCTCCCCCGGGACGGGGGCCGGCATCGGCCCCGGCGCGGCCCCGGGCGGCGCAGAGCACGGCGCGGCATCGGCCTACGGGGGCCACCCTCAGCACGGGGGTCAGCCACACGGGGGTCAGGCGTCCTACGGCGGAGCGTCCTACGGCGGGCAGCCCTTCGCCGGACAGGCCTTCGGCGGACAGCCCGTCAGCCGAGGGGGCGTCAGCCCCGGCCAGGGCTACGGCGGCGAGCACCCGGCCCATTCCGGCCACCCGGGCTACGGCGGCCACCCAGGCCATTCCGGTCACCCCAGCCACCCGGGCCACCCCAGTCACCTCGGCCACTCCGGCTACGGCGGCGCACCGGGCCTGAACGGCGCCCCCGGGACCGCCTCCGGACCGGGCGGCGGTCCGCTCGGCGGCCTCGCGCTCGGTACCGCCTCCGGCCACGGCCCGCTGGGCCACGGCGGGCCCGGTGCGAACGGCTCCCCGGCCCCGGTGACGGCCTCCGCCCCGCGCAAGCTGTCCGGCCGACGCCGTCGGGAGACCGTCGCGGTCCTGATCTTCGGCGGCGCCCCGATCTTCGAGAGCTCCATCCCGCTCTCCGTCTTCGGCGTCGACCGCCAGGACGCCGGGGTCCCCCGCTACCGCCTGCTGGTCTGCGCCGGGGAGGAGGGCCCGCTGGCCACCACCGGCGGCCTGACCCTCTCCGCCCCGTACGGTCTGGAGGCGCTCGCCCGGGCCGGCACGATCGTCGTACCGGCCTGGCGCTCGATCTCCCAGCCGCCGCCGGTCGAGGCGATCACCGCCCTGCGCAAGGCCCACCACGAGGGCGCGCGGATCATCGGGCTCTGCACCGGCGCCTTCGTCCTGGCGGCGGCCGGTCTGCTCGACGGCCGCCCCGCGACCACCCACTGGATGTACGCGCCGACGCTGGCCAAGCGCTACCCGCGGGTCCACGTCGACCCCCGCGAGCTGTTCGTCGACGACGGCGACGTGCTCACCTCGGCCGGCACCGCCGCCGGCATCGACCTGTGCCTGCACGTGGTGCGCAGCGACCACGGCGCCGAGGCGGCCAACGCGCTGGCCCGCCGCCTGGTGGTGCCGAGCCGCCGCGGTGGCGGAGGACAGGCACAGTACATCGATCAGTCTTTACCGGAGGAGATCGGCAACGACCCGCTGGCCGAGGTGGTCACCTGGGCGCTGGAGAACCTCAACCAGCAGTTCGACGTCGAGGTGCTGGCGGCTCGCGCGTACATGAGCCGGCGCACCTTCGACCGGCGGTTCCGCACGCTCACCGGCAGCGCGCCGCTGCAGTGGCTGATCACCCAGCGGGTGCTCCAGGCGCAGCGGCTGCTGGAGACCTCGGAGCTGTCGGTGGACGACGTCGCGCGCCGCTGCGGGTTCCGTTCGCCGGTGGCGCTGCGCGGGCACTTCCGCCGCCAGCTCGGGGTATCCCCGGCGGCGTACCGGACCAGCTACCGGTCCCGCCGCCCGGGCCAGCAGTCGCCCGCGCCGACCGGCGCACTCGGCGACCTGCGGCTGTCCGGAGCGCTGCCGCACCCGACGGCCGGTGCGGCCGCTCCGGTGGGCGGCCCGCTGTTCGGCGGGGCGCACGGTGTGCCGTCGGGCCAGCCGTTCCCGGCCGGTCCGGGGGTGCCGGTGCCGGTCGGGCAGCACGGTCAGCACGCGGGGCCGGGCGGGCACGGGCAACCCGGCGGGTTCGGTCCGGGCCAGGCCGGGACGCCGGCCGGCCAGGGTTTCCACGCCCGCGCCGGTCAGCCGTACCCGCACCAGCAGGCCGCGCAGCAGTCGCACCCCGGGCAGCAGGGTGCGGCCGGTCGCGGGCCGCTGCGGCCGCCGGTGGTTCCGCCGCAGGCCGGGCCGGGGGCGGGGACCGGGCGTCCGCCGCGCACCGCCGAGCACGCGGCGGCCGAGGACGGCCTCCCGCAGCCGGGGGCGCGCGGCCAGGGCCAGGGGCACCGGAGCGCGGTCGAGCGACCCGTGGACGAGCCGGGTGCGGCCGGTCGCGGTCACGCCTCGGCCGCCGGGCGGCTGCCGGCTCCGGGTGGGCAGCCGGGCGCCGGGCAGGGTGAGCTGCGCGGTCGCCAGGCGCGGGCTCCGCAGGTCCGTGCCCAGGCCGGCCGGCCCGTGGCCGAGTCCGTTCGGGCGGCCGAAACCGTCCGGGCGGCCCGCGAGACCCGGAACGGACGGGACGGCCTCGCGGTCCGGAACGGCCGGGAGGGCGAGCAGCCGGCCGGCCACGCACCGCACGACGGGCCGGCGGAGCACCCGGCCGAGGCGCCCCGCTCCGCCCCACCGGTCCCCGCGGCGCGTGATCGCGCCGTAGGGTGAGTTGCGTGAATGACCGTTTGGTATGGATCGACTGTGAAATGACCGGCCTCGACCTCGACCGGGACGCCCTGGTCGAGGTCGCGGTGCTGGTGACGGACTCCGAGCTGAACATCCTCGGCGAGGGCGTGGACGTCATCATCCGGCCGCCGGCGGAGGCGCTGGCGACCATGCCCGAGGTGGTGCGCGCGATGCACACCGCCTCCGGGCTGCTGGAGGAGCTGGAGCAGGGCATGACCCTGGCCGAGGCCGAGGAGCGGGTGCTCGCCTACGTGCGCGAGCACGTCCCGGAGGCCGGGAAGACCCCGCTGTGCGGCAACTCGGTGGCCACCGACCGCGGCTTCCTGGCCCGGGACATGCAGGCCCTGGAGAAGCACCTGCACTACCGGATCGTGGACGTCTCCTCGATCAAGGAGCTGGCCCGCCGCTGGTACCCGAAGGCGTACTACAACAGCCCGCAGAAGGGCGGCAACCACCGGGCGCTCGCCGACATCCGGGAGAGCATCAACGAACTGCGGTACTACCGCGAGGCGGTGTTCGTCCCGCAGCCCGGGCCGGACGCCGACACCGCGCGGGCGATCGCCGGGAAGTACCAGGCCCCGACGGACTGACCACCGGAGGTCCGGGCCCACGGGTCCGGGCCCCCGCCCGGGCCGGAGAGGGTGCCCGCGTTCGCCGGACGGAAACCCTGGCGCGAGCACCCTCTCGGATCCTGTAGAGTTCTTCTTGTCGGAACGGGAACGCGAGAGCGGGAACGGGCCGGACAGATGGTGGGTGTAGCTCAGTTGGTAGAGCACCTGGTTGTGGTCCAGGTGGCCGCGGGTTCGAGTCCCGTCACTCACCCCAGAGCCTGAGGGGCCGATCTCTTCAAGAGATCGGCCCCTCAGGCGTTTTCGCGTCCCCTCAGCCGCACGCCGCCTCAGTTGTGCACCCCCGCACCCGGATGTGCGCCGCCTCACACGCGCCCGGCGGCCCGGCTCCCCCGCCACCCCCTGCCGCCGGAAACTACCGACAAGTAACATCATCGCCATGACCACTCCCACGATCGGCCGGATGCTCGACTCCACCGTGCCGATGGCGCACACCCTGAAGCTCGAGTACCTGGAGACCACCCCGGAGCGCGCCGTGCTCCGACTGCCCGACCAGCCCGCATACCACAACCACGTCGGCGGCCCGCACGCCGGCGCGATGTTCACGCTGGCCGAGTCCGCCAGCGGCTGCATCGTGCTCGCCGCCTTCGGCGACCAGCTGTCCCGGGCCGTGCCGCTCGCCGTGAACGCCGAGATCGCTTACAAGAAGCTCGCCATGGGCGAGGTCACCGCCACCGCCGTGCTCGGCCGCCCGGCCGCCGAGGTCGTCGCCGAGCTGGACGCCGGCGGCCGCCCCGAGTTCCCGGTCACCGTCGAGATCACCCGCGCCGACGGCGCCGTCACCGGCGTGATGACGGTCACCTGGACCCTTCGCCCCAACTCCTGACCGCCACACGGTCGGTGGCCCCGGGAACGCCGCCCGGGGCCACCTTCGCGATGACTGTCCGTGACGACGGACGGGGCACCGGGCGTGACCTCACCGCCCGGCCGCTCGTTCTCGATTCACGTGCGAGCCAATCACGCGACCAAGCCCCAGGAACCCGCCCCCCGCGGCGTCGCCGGTGCCCGCCGCGGGATCGCCCGGTGGCTGCCCCGCCCTCGCACCGCCGCGGCCGCGGGGGCCCTGCTCGCGCAGCTCTGGGGCTTCGGCGCCCCCGCGGCGTACGCGTCCTCCGTCGACCCGGCGCGGCACCCGTCCCAGCCCGCCGTCCGCCTCGCCCCGCACGGCGCGCCCGTGATCGACCGGCCGCTGCTCGACGGACCCGTCCTCGACGGGCAGTCAGCCGCACGCCCCGGCGGATCCGGGCCGTCGGCGGGCGGCGGGCCGGACCGCTCACCCGGACCCGCCGGGAGACCGGAGGGCAACGGCCCCGTCGACGGGGCCGCCGGAGCCGCCGGCGACACCCTCCAGGACCGGATCCGGGCCGGCGGGCTGCCGCTGCCCGGCCAACGGGCGGCCGTCCCCGACGCCTTCGCGCTCGCCTCCGGCCTGCTCGGCGCCGTCCCCGCCCAGGCGTGGGCCGCCGAGGCCCGTACCGCCCGCGAGGACGATCAGGCCGACCCGTCCTCCGCCGCCGAACGCCGCCCCGGCCTCGCCCACCCCGCCCTTCCGCCGCAGCGCGAGGCCGCGCAGGCGCCCCCGGCCCAGGAGGCGGCGGCCACGGCCGTCACCGAGGCCGGAGCCACCACCGAGACCGGCCGGGCGCCCGGCGCCACGGCTCCCTCCGCACCGGGCGGCGGCGGGACTTCCGAGACGGTGGCCGTCGCCGACACCGCCGCGGCGACCGCCTCGGGCGACGGCTCCGCCACCGCGACCGCCGTCCTCGCCCCCATCGCCGCCGGCCTGCTGCTCACCGGAGCCGCCATGTGCAAGCACCGCGGACTGCCGCGCGGGCACTGAACGCGGACACCGAACACGGGCACCGAGCGGGCCGGAGACGTCCGACGACGCCCTACTCCCCGCCGGCCGTCGCCAGTTCCAGGACCAGCAGCGGGAGTTCGCGCCCCGGGATCGAGCCGGACGGGACACCGCCGATCCGGACGGCGCCCATCGCCAGGTAGAACGGCTCGGCGTTCGGATCGGAGTCGATCAGGAACCGGCGCAGCCCGAGCGCCCCGGCGCGCTCCCGGGCCCGCTCGAACAGGGCCCGGCCGACGCCGCGGCCGATCCACTCGGGCTCGACGAAGAGCTGGTCCAGCGACCCGGTCGGCGGCGTGCCGGAGAGCGAGGCGAACCCGAGCACCCGCCCGCCGTCCTCGGCGACCATCGTGGCCGACCGCTCGATGGCCTCGGCGTCCACGGTCAGCTCCGCCCGGCAGGCGGCCATGAACGCCTCGTCGTAGCCCCAGTACGCCTTGGCGCGCAGCGCGATGCCGGTGAGCAGCGCGGCCTCGTCCGGCCGGGCCGGTCTGATGTCCATCGTGTCTCCTCGGGTCGGTGGCCGGACGGCAGCGCCATTGTCGGCCGCGGCCCGGCCGTCCACCAGCCGGTTTCGGCCGGGGCCAGGGTCAGGCGCGGTGCCCCACCGACGGAAGGCCCGCGCCGCGGCGCCCGCCGACCAGACGCCCCCGTCACCGCAGCGCCCCCGTCACCGCAGCGCCCGCGTCACCGGAGCGCCCGCGTCACCGGAGCCCCTGGGTCAGCGGAACACCCCCGGCGGCGGTTCCGGGGACGGAGCCGCCGTGGCGTCCGTCGCCGGGGTGGCGCCGGCCGCGAAGTCGGTGAGTGCCCGCCCGTGTTCGACCCGGGCGTGGGCGGCGTCGGAGGCGGCGCGGCGGGTGAGGTCGGCGGTCGGCAGCGGGCCGTGGGCGGCCGCCAGGACGAGGTTGCCGAAGCGCTTGCCGCGCAGCACGGCGGGGTCGGCGATCAGGCACAGCTCGGGGAAGACCGCGCCGAGCGTGGCGACCTGGGAGCGGGCGAACGGCAGGGCGCCGCCGTCGGCGATGTTGGCGGTGTACCAGCCCCCGGGGGCGAGGGCGCGGGCGGCGAGGGTGGTGAACTCGACGGTGGTGCAGTGGGCCGGGGTGCGGGCCCCGGAGAAGACGTCGGTGATCACCAGGTCGACGCTGGCCTCGGGAGTGCGCTCCAGCACGCCGCGGGCGTCCGCGCCACGCACCTTGATCTGCCAGCCGCGCTCCAACGGCAGCTCGGTGCGGACGAGTTCGGTGAGTTCGGTGTCGATCTCGGCGACCTGCTGGCGGGAGCGCGGCCGGGTCGCCGCGACGTAGCGGGCCAGGGTGAGGGCGCCGCCGCCGAGGTGCAGGACGGTCAGCGGGCGGCCGGGCGGGGCGACCAGGTCGATCAGGTGGCCGAGCCGGCGCTGGTACTCGAAGCCGAGGTGGGTGGGGTCGGCGAGGTCGACCAGGGACTGCGGGGCGCCGTCGATCAGCAGCGTCCAGGCGGCGGGGCGGTCGCGGTCGGGGCGCAGCTCGGCCAGGCCGGAGCCGACGGGACGGCTGAGCGGGCCCTGGGCGTGGCTGCGCCCGCCCGGTCCGGTGGTGGCCGCCGGTTCACTGCCGCGGGCGGCCCTGTTGCTTCGTCCCATGCCGGCCATTATCGCCGCCGCGGAGGGACACCCACGGGTCAGGGGCGTACGGCGGGGACCCGGCCGCGGGCGCTCGGGCCCGGCGGGATCCGCGCGGCACGCCCGCTAGAACGGGCCGAGGCCGCCCGCGGTGAGTGTGCAGGCGGCCTCGCAGAGGGCGGAGCGGAGCACCCAGGCGTCGGTGGGGCGTGCGGTGCGGCCGGCGCCGGAGGGCGGGATCACCCAGCGCGGGTCGGCGGCGGCGGGCACCAGGGCGCCCGCCGTACAGGAGCTGCCCGGCAGGTGCCAGGTCTCCCAGGTGCCGGCCGGGACGAGGAAGGAGACGGTGCTGCCGTTGCGGCTCTGCAGGACGGCTCCGCAGGCGCGGCGGAGTCTCAGGATGTCGACGGCCTCCAGGCCGTGCCGCAGGGCGACGGTCACGGTGTCGCACGCGGTGACGAGGATGCTCTCGTCGGGGACGGTGCGCTCGCGCCGGCGGCCACCGCAGGACGTGCGGCCGCCCTGGACCGGGCCCCGGCCGGAGACCCGGTCGTCGGCGGGCTCGGGGAGCAGGGCGGGAGCGGCGCCGGCGAGCACTCCCCTGGGGGCGGGTCGGTACTTCGGCAGTCCGGTGGCCATCAAGGGCCCTCCTGTACCTCGGATCCGGAAGCACAGCCGCGGGATGGGGCCACCGGGCTGGGACGGGCCGGGGCGACGGCATGGGCTTTTTCCTCGTACCAGGACAACGTGGCGGGCACACCGCCGGCCACGGGGCGTCTTACAGCAAGGCATGGCATTTCATGGCGGATATCCCGCAACATCGCCCCTTTTGCCCGGGATTGACAGCAGATGTCCCACAAACCGACTGTGGCCGGACGGTGACTCCGAGTACTCTCGGCGCCATGGCAGCCACCCCACCGGCCAAGCCGAACCGACCGTCCCCCAACACCGTGATGCGCGCGCTGCGCGGCGACCGTTCGCCCGGCGAGTTCGCCACGGCCGTCCGCAGGGCCGCCCGCGAGATCGGCGAGCACGTCTCCTGCGACGCCCGCTACGTCGGACGGGTCGAGTCCGGTGAGATCCGCTGCCCCAACTACGCCTACGAGCGCGTGTTCCGGCACATGTGGCCGGACCGCGCGCTCACCGACCTCGGCTTCGCCCCGAGGACCGCCGTCCGCCGCCGCCCGGCCGACGGCGGCGGCGGGCCGCCCCAACTGCCTCCGCTCCACCCGACGTTCCCGCCCCCGCCCGCCCCCCGCTCACCACTCTCCACTCAACTCCCGTACGCTGCCTCGCCGTACGCGGATCCAACCGCTCCGGATGGGCCCCCGCGGCGGGGCCCCGGCACGGTGCCCCGGGGGCCCGATGGATCGCCCTATCTCGACGAGGAGAACGACGACGTGCGTCGCCGTACGTTCCTGGCCGGCGGCACCACCGCGCTGGCCGCCGTGATCGGCATCGACCGACCGGCCGCGGCCGCCGGTCAGCAGGCCGGCGCCGACGGCGCCTCCGGTGCGCTCACCGGCCAAGGTGCCCTTCCCGGCGCGGAGTTCACCGCGCCGTCACTGCTCGGCGCGGAGCCGCTGGTGCCCGGCCGGCCCTGGCCGGTGGCACCGCTGCGCCGGGTCGGCGCCGCCGAGGTGCTCGGCGTCGAACAGGCCGTCCGGGAGATCCGGTTCGCCGACGACGCGCACGGCGCCGACGCCCTGTACGAGCTCGCCGGACAGTCGCTGCGCAACGCGTACGTGCTGCTCAACGAGTGCGAGTACAGCCCCGAGACGGAGCGCAGGCTCCAGGCCGGGGCGGGTGAACTCGCCATCTCGGTCGGCTGGTTGGCGCACGATTCAAACCGGCTCGCGGACGCCCGCTCGTTCTACGCCGAGGCGCTCGCCACCGCCCGGATGGCCGGGGATTCCGCACTGGAGGCGCACGTCTTCTGCAACAGCGCCTTCCTCGCCCGGGACGCCGGCCGCCCCCGCGAGGCGCTGCGCGCCGCGCAGGCCGGGCAGGTCGCCGCCCAGGAACTGGGCTCCGAGCGGCTGCTCGCCCTGCTGGCCATGCGCGAGGCCGGCGCCTGGGCACTGCTCCAGGACCGCACTTCCTGCGAGCGCGCGCTCGGCCGGGCGTACACGCTGTTCGACCGGGGCCCCGGCGAGCGGGACCCGGAGTGGATGACCTTCTTCGGCGAGGCCGAGATCGCCGGCCTCCAGTCGCAGTGCTGGTCGGCGCTCGGCGACTGGGACCGCGCCAGCGAGCAGGCCGGGCTGGCGATAACGCTCCAGAAGCCGCACTTCGTCCGCAACCGGGTGCTGTACACCGCCGAGCTGGCCCACGACCGGCTCGGCCGCGGGGACCTGGCGGGCGCGGCGCACCACGGCTCGGCCGCCGTGGCGCTGTTCGGCGACGTCCGCTCGGCCCGGATCAGGGGCATGCTCGCGGACACCGCCGGACGGCTGCGCCCGCACGTCGTGGTGCCCGAGGTGCGCCGGTTCCTGACCGACTACGACCGGGCGACGGCAGCCGCCTAGGACGGCCGCGGGTGCCCCCGGTGACGCTTCGGGGGCACCCCGGCCCGGCGGTCGGCCCGCGGCGGTCGGCGGTCGACGGTGGGCACCCGGCGCCCGGCGCCCGCGATCAGTGCGCGGTGCCCAGCCCCTCCAGGTGGGACAGGTCGTTCCAGACCTCCACCGCCGGAGCGCCGTACTCCCAGGACAGCACGCAGAGCGCCGCGGTGCCGAGCTTGAACCGCTGGGCGTACTCGGGCGGCAGGCCCAGCCAACGGGCGGTCAGGATGCGCAGCAGGTGGCCGTGCGCGAACAGGATGACGTCCCGGTCGGCGCAGTGCATCACCGTGGTGTCCGGATCCGGGACGCCGTGCTCCGCGTTGAGGCCGGCCAGGAAGGCGTCCACCCGGGCGGCCACCTCGGAGAGCGTCTCGCCGCCGGGCACGCCGTCGCGCCAGATCAGCCAGCCGGGGTGGTCGGTGGCCCGGATGTCGGCGCCGGTGCGGCCCTCGTACCGGCCGTAGTCCCACTCCATCAGCTCCGGGCGTTCCACCGCGCGGTCGCCGAAGCCGGCCAGCTCGCAGGTCTCCTTGGCCCGGCCGAGCGGGCTGGTGTAGACGAGCGCGTCCGGCAGCCCGTTCCAGGGGGCCTTGGCGAGGCGGGCGCCGAGGGCGCGGGCCATCGCGCGGCCCTCCTCGGTCAGCGGGATGTCGGTGCGGCCGGTGTGGCGGCCGGTGGCGGACCACTCGGTCTCGCCGTGGCGGACCAGCACGATTCGGGCGGGCATGGGGACTCCTCGCAATGGGGCGGCCAACGGTCGGTCTCACCATTGAGCACCGGGTTCCATGATCCCCCACCCGGGCGACGGCCACGATCGCGGGCCGGTGCCCGGGCCGCGCGGTGCTCGGTCCCGGCCGCGCGGTGCTCGGTCCCGGCCGCCCGGTGTCCGGTCACGGCCGCCCGGCGCGGCGTCCGGCTCGGCCGTCGCGCACCGCGTTGTCGTACCCGGATGCGACACTGGGCCGCACCATGAACGTCTCGACGAACGTCCCGCCCGGCGGGCCCGCTGAGCCGCTCGCCCGGCGGCTCGCGGAGCTGCGCGGACCGGCCCCCCAGCGCAGTCTGAACGCCCGCTCCCTCGCCGCGCTCGCCGCCAACCCGGGCTGCCACCGGCGCGCCGTGCTCGACGCGGCCGGGGTGGACAAGGCGGCGCTGGCCGCCCGGCTCGGCCGTCCCGCCCCCTTCGGCCAGTCCCCCTTCGCCATCGCCCGCGGCGTGATCTTCGAGGCCCGGCTGAAGGCCGACGACTACGCCGCGCTGCTGGAGCCGCTGCGCCACCACCTGGGCGTCCCGGCGGACGGCCAGGCCCCGCTGCTGGTGCCGGACCTGCTGCACCGCTCCGGCCCGGCCGTACGGGCCGACCGGACGGCCGAGGCGCTGGCCCTGGCCGCCGCCGACCCGCAGGCCTGGACGCTGCTGGACCACCCGATGCTGCGCCTGGAGGTGGCCGGCAGCGCCGCCTACCTGGAGCCGGACGCGCTGGTGGTGCACGGCGGGCGGTGCACCGTGGTCGAGATCAAGTCCTTCCCGGTGCTGGACGGCGGCGCGGACCCGGCCAAGGTCGGCGCCGCCGCCCGGCAGGCCGCCGTGTACGTGCTGGCGCTCCAGCAGGCCGCCGCCACCACGGCCGGACAGCCGCTCGCCGAGGACCCGTACACCGAGCAGCGGCTGCCGGGCAGCCCCCGCACCAGCGTGCTGCTGGTCTGCCCGAAGGACTTCGGCAACCGGCCGACCGCGGTCGCCGTGGACGTCCGCCGCGAACTGGCCACCACCCGCCGCCAGCTGAGCCGGATGACCGGCATCGGCCGGCTGCTGGACGCACTGCCACCGGACACCGTCTTCGACCTGGCCGCCGACGAGGACGGCGCGCCGTCCCGGACCACCGAACAGCTGGCCGCCTCGGTCGAGGCGGTGCCCGCCGCGTACAGCCCGGACTGCCTGTCCACCTGCGAACTCGGCTTCCACTGCCGCGCCCGGGCCCGTTGCGGCGACCGGGTCGAGCAGCTCGGCCGGGGCGTGCGCGGCGAGCTGGGCAGCATCCGTACGGTCACCGAGGCACTGGCCGCGGCCGGCACCAAGAGCGAGGACCTCGACGGTGCGGACGACGCCGCCGAGCGCCTGGCCTACGCGGCCGCCCTGCGTGCCGAAGCCCTGGGGGCGGCCGCCCTGCGCGCGGAAGGCCCGGGCGCGTGAACGGGCGCGTGAACGGGCGCGTGAACGGGCGCGTGAACGGGCGCGTGAACGGGCGCGTGAACGGGCGCGGCGAGAGAACCGTCACGAGGCGCGCATGAGTCTGCTCACCACCCTCGCCCGGCTGGAGGCCGTCCGCAGCGGCCGGGCCGAGCCGCTGGCCACCGTCCGGCACCGGCACCTGTCCGACCGCCCGATGGTGCTCGTCCCGCTGACCGCCGCCGGCGAGTCCGGCGCGCCGCTCGCCGTGATGCTCGGCACCGACCGGGACGCGCCCCGGCTGCACCTGGTGCCGCAGCCGCTCAACCGCACCCTGCGGTTCGACTTCCTGGCCGAGCTGGCCGCCGACCTGCTGCCCTACCTGGAGTCCTTCGCCGAGGACGTCGAACGGATCGAGGGCTCCGAGAAGGACCCGGAGACCGGCGAGAAGACCCAGGTGTTCCGCGAACTGTGCGCGGACGCCCCGCAGCTGATCGTGCCGAACAGCGCGGGCGTGCACCACCTCGCCCTGATCGGCCGCTCGACCCGCTTCCGGCGCACCGCCGAGGACGAGGATCCGGGCCCCTACCCGGCGCCGGCCCGGGTGCCGCTGCTCGGCCGCTGGCTCACCCACCTCACCGACCGCGCCCAGGTGCCCGGTTCCTCGCTGCTGCTGCCGATGACCGGCCTGCTGGCCCGCCACTGGGCGACCGGCCAGAGCCACCTGGAGGACCAGCACCTCGCGGCCCGGCTCGCCTGGCACCACCCGCCGGACGGCCTGTCCGGCGCCGAGGCCGCCGAGCTGGCCGAGTCCGAGCGGGACGACCGGGGCAGGCTGCGGCACCCGCCGGCCGGTCCGGCCACCGACCCCCGCTTCGACGAGGTCGTGCTCGCCCCGGCGATCACCCGCTACGACTCCGCCGTGGGCGCGTTGCGGCACAGCACCGAGCAGCGCGACGAGGCCGCCGCCGAGCACGCCCGGGCGGCCGTGCGGGCCGCGGTGGAAGGGCTGGAGCAGGCGCTGACGACCGCCCTGCTGCCCACCTGGCGGGACGTCTGGCGGGGCCTGGACCTGTTGCGCGCCCTGCCGCCGGCCGCCCACCTGGAGGAGCGCTGGACCGGCGACCGCTGGTCCTACACCGGCCACCGGGACCGGCTGGCGGCCGGCGAGCCGCCGCAGCCCCGGCAGGACGACGCCGTCACCGCCGCCCGCAAGCTCGCCCAGCGCGAGCGCGAGCAGGCCCGCCTCGGCGTCCAGGAGGCGCTGGACGACCCGCTGGCGATGGCCGAACACCGGCTGGCCGGCGAGGCGTTCAGCGGCGTGGTGACGGAGGTGGTGCCGGACTGGGACACCACCGGCCGCTCCCCCAAGCCCCGCCCGCTGGTCACCCTGCGCACCGCCGACCGCCCGCACGCGGACCTCGGCCGGGAGGCGTTCCGGGTATGGGGGTCCCCCCGGCCGGTGGGGGCACCTCCCGGCCGCCAGGCTGGGGGCGCCGGGGGAGGGCCGTCCGCGCAGAAGGCCGAGGTCGTCGCGGTGGACACCGCCGAGGGCACCCTCACCCTGCGGGTGCTCTCCGGCATGGGCCGCCGGAAGGAGCCGGAGCCGGGCAGTCTGCCCGAACCGGGCGACACGGTCACCTTCACCCTGTTCGAGCTGACCGTCCGCCAGTCCGCGCCGCTGCCCGAACCGGACGACACCCCGTGGACCCACGGCGGCCCGCCCGGTGCCGCGTCCGCGCCCGCCGCCGCCGTCTCCGAGGAGTGGGAGTGAGCCGCCCGATGGCCCCCGATCAGACCCCGGGCGAGCAGGCCCCCGGCGCGGCCGCCGACGCCGCGGTGGCCCGGATCCTGGCGGCCACCGTCCACCCGTCGGCCGGCGCCCCGCGCGGCGTGGTGGTGGACTCCCCGCCAGGCGCCGGGAAGTCGACGCTCGTGGTGCGGGCCGCGCGCGAGCTGGTCGGGGCCGGTGAGCGGCTGATGATCGTCGCCCAGACCAACGGCCAGGTGGACGACCTGGTCGGCCGGCTGGCCGAGAAGGCTCCGGAGCTGACGATCGGCCGGCTGCACGCCGCGGACACCAGGCCCGGCCCGGAGGTGCTGAAGCACGCCAACGTCATGCCCTCCGACAAGGTCGCCGACCTGGTCGAGCAGGACGTGGTGATCTCCACCTCGGCCAAGTGGCAGTGGGTGCGGGCCGAGGCCCCGTGGCGGCACGCGATCGTCGACGAGGCGTACCAGATGCGCTCGGACGCCCTGCTCGCGGTGGCCCGGCTGTTCGAGCGGGCGCTGTTCGTCGGCGACCCGGGCCAGCTGGACCCGTTCACCGTGGTCGGCACCGAGCAGTGGGCCGGCCTCTCGTACGACCCGTCCGCCAGCGCGGTGGTCACCATGCTGGCGCACAACCCGGAGATCGAGCCGCACCGGCTGCCGGTCTCCTGGCGGCTGCCCGCCAGCGCCGCGCCGCTGATCTCCCGGGCCTTCTACCCGTACACCCCGTTCCGCTCCGGCACCGGCCCGGACGACCGCCGGCTGACCGCCTCGGTGCGGCCCGACGGCTCGGCCCTGGACGCGGTGATCGACCGGGCCGCCGAGCACGGCTGGGCCCTGTTGGAGCTGCCCGCCCGGCACACCGTACGGACCGATCCCCAGGCCGTGGCGGCCGTCGCGGCCACCGTCCGCCGGCTGCTGGAGCGCGGGCTGACCGCCCACTCCGAGCAGGGCGAGACCCCGCTCGCCGCGGACCGGATCGCCGTCGGCACCGCCCACCGGGACCAGGCGGCGGCGGTGCGCGCGGCGCTGCTCAAGGCAGGCGTGCCGGTGGACGGCACGGCCGGTCCGGCCGTCACGGTGGACACCGCCAACCGGCTGCAGGGCCGCGAGTACGACGTCACCGTGGTGCTGCACCCGCTCTCCGGGCGCCCCGACGCGACCGCCTTCCACCTGGAGACCGGCCGGCTCTGCGTGCTCGCCTCCCGGCACCGGCACGCCTGCATCGTGGTGGCCCGGGCCGGGATCACCGAGCTGCTGGACGACCACCCGTCGACCGAGCCGGTGCAGCTGGGCGTTCCGGTGGCCTTTCCGGACGGCTGGGAGGCCAACCACCAGGTGCTGCACCACCTGAGCGGCCACCGGGTCCGCCTGCGTTAGGAGCCGGGTCCGGCCGCGGCCGGTCGGGGCCGGTCGGGTCCGGCCCCCGTCCGGTCGCTCACTCGGTCTCGCAGACGGCGTAGGCCACGACGGATCCGTGGGAGGCCCTCGCCCCCCACGTGGTCGCGTCCGTGGACGGGCCGTCGTAGACCAGCCGGTCGGCGTCGCCGTCCGGCGTCCACTGGTACCCGCCGCCGGTCAGGTGGGTGCCGGTCGGGCAGGTCGCCAGCGAGAAGCCGCCGGGCTTGCTCGGCTGCCCCTCCACCACCGTCGCCGTCTCGGCGGCGGCCGCCGGCACCGCCGGGGCCAGGCCGAGGAGGGCGGGGGCGGCCAGCAGGGCGCCGGTGGACAGGGCTTTTCGCACACGCATGGGGATCTCCCGGTTCCGCGGACGGTCAGTACGACCGGACGCCCTGCCAACCGGTTCGCGTGCGACCTGGTCACCCGGCGCGCGAGTCACCCGTCCAGCGCGGGCCGTGGGAATAGCGCTCGCGTGCGCACCGTTCCGCTACGGGCCCCCGCCGCGAGACAATGGACGGCGGCCACGACCGGGCGGCGCGGCCCGGCGCAGATCCCTTCCCCCACCCGAGACCCGGAGGTGTCCGTCCATGCCCGACTCCCCAGAGTCGTCCGAGCCCACCAGGCGTCTGCGTCCGGTACAGCTGTTGTTCGAGCCGCAGTCCGCCGAACCCGAGCCGGAACGATTCTTCGACCTGGAGTCGATCGAGGACCCGGCGGAGCTGCTGCGCCGCTCCACGGAGCTGGCCCTGGCCTTCCGGGCCGCCGCCGAGCGGGCCACGGACTTCCAGGCCGTCGCCGCCGCACAGCTCGCCGATCCGCGCCGCTTCGACGCGCTCTCGGACGCCGAGGTCGCGCAGCGCGCGGACTGGACCGCGGACTACGCCGCCAAGATGATCGAGTACGGCCGCACCCTGCTCCAGCCGCGCCGCCACGAGGACTGACCCCTCCCCCGCACGGTGGCCCGGCACGGGCCTGCGGCATATGCGCGGCGGGGAAGGGTACGCGGTTCCCCGCCGCGCTGTCCGGTGAACCGCGCTTTCCGTCCCGGCGGCGACGCGCGCCGCGCAGGCTGCTCTCCGTGGAGACCTGGACGCAACAGTCGGTGACGCAACAGTCGGTGACGCACCCGTCGGTGACGCACCCGTCGGTGATGTACCCGTCGGGGGTACGGCCCTCGGTGGAGTACGTCGGCCCGGCCGGGGAGGCCTGGCTCGCCTCCGCCAGCGAGTACCCGCGCAGCATGCGCGCCCTGTGGGAGAGCCGCCCCTGGGCACCCTCGGTGCTGCCCTGCGGCCGCGCCTTCGACGTGATCAGCATGCCGTCGCTGTTCGGCCGCCGGGTCCTGGACGAGCTGTGGGCGTCCGGGCCCGGCAGCGGGCCGGTCGCGAGCCACCGGGGGCGGGTCCTGCTGTTCGTCCAGCCGGGCGCGGCCCCCCGGCTGCGCCGGCTGCTGGCCTGGGAGGAGTGGGCCCGGGACGTACCGCCGCTGCTCTGCCACGGCAAGGGGGACACGGTGACCGTGCCGCCCCTGCAGCGGATGGTGAACAGCCCGGACTCCCCCGGGCAGGGCGCCGGGCGGTGGATCGTCGCCCCGGAGCGGCGGGAGCCCCGGCTGCCGGGCGCCGCGGTGGCGCTGTGGGCCTGCGTGCGGGCGGCGCGCGAGCCGGGCGCGCCGGTTCCGGCCGGGGCGGCGGTCGTGACCAGGGGGTGAACGCGGGGCGACCGGCATTCGATTTTGGTTCGGCCGCCGGGCGCTGCTAAAGTCTTCTCTGTCAGCAGGCGCCGCTAGCTCAGTTGGTTAGAGCAGCTGACTCTTAATCAGCGGGTCCGGGGTTCGAGTCCCTGGCGGCGCACAGACAGCCGGAAGGCCCTTCGCGAGAGCGAGGGGCCTTCCGGCGTTTCCGACGTCCCGCGTTCGTGGCCCCGGCCGGGGGGGACGCCGGGCCGCCCGCCGGAGCGGACGGCCCGGTCCGGGCTCAGCGGCCCCGCAGCGCGCGGTAGCGGGCGACCAGCTCGGCGGTGGAGCTGTCCAGCTGCTCGGTGCCCTCGCCGGTGAGCAGCACCGGTTCGATCCGCTTGGCGAGCACCTTGCCGAGCTCGACGCCCCACTGGTCGAAGGAGTCGATGTTCCAGACCGCCCCCTGGACGAACACCTTGTGCTCGTAGAGCGCGACCAGCTGGCCGAGCACCGAGGGGGTCAGCCGGCCGGCCAGGATGGTGGTGGTCGGGTGGTTGCCCTGGAAGGTCTTGTGCGGGACGAGCTCGGCGGGCACGCCCTCGGCCGCGACCTCCTCCGGGGTCTTGCCGAAGGCCAGCGCCTGGGTCTGGGCGAAGAAGTTGGCCAGCAGCAGGTCGTGCTGGGCGACCAGGCCGGGGAGCAGGTCGGCGACCGGCTCGGCGAAGCCGATGAAGTCGGCCGGGATCACCTTGGTGCCCTGGTGCAGCAGCTGGTAGTAGGCGTGCTGGCCGTTGGTGCCGGGGGTGCCCCAGACCACCGGGCCGGTCTGCCAGTCCACCGGGGCGCCGTCACGGGTCACCGACTTGCCGTTGGACTCCATGTCCAGCTGCTGGAGGTAGGCGGTGAACTTGGACAGGTAGTGCGAATAGGGCAGCACGGCGTGCGCCTGGGCGTCGAAGAACGCGCCGTACCAGACGCCGAGCAGGCCGAGCAGCAGCGGGACGTTCCGCTCCGCCGGGGCGGTGCGGAAGTGCTCGTCGACCAGGTGGAAGCCGTCCAGCATCTCGCGGAAGGCGTCCGGGCCGATGGCGATCATCAGCGAGAGGCCGATCGCCGAGTCGTAGGAGTAGCGGCCGCCCACCCAGTCCCAGAACTCGAACATGTTGGCGGTGTCGATGCCGAAGTCCCGCACGCCCTGGGCGTTGGTGGACAGCGCGACGAAGTGCTTGGCGACCGCCTCGGTGCCGGCCCCGAGGCCGCCGAGCAGCCAGTCCCGGGCGGAGACCGCGTTGGTGATGGTCTCGATGGTGGTGAAGGTCTTCGAGGCGACGATGAACAGCGTCTCGGCCGGGTCGAGGTCGCGGACCGCCTCGTGCAGGTCGGCGCCGTCCACGTTGGAGACGAACCGGACGTCGAGGTCGCGCTCGGTGTACGAGCGGAGCGCCTCGTAGGCCATCGCCGGGCCGAGGTCGGAGCCGCCGATGCCGATGTTGACGACGGTGCGGATCCGCTTGCCGGTGTGGCCCTTCCAGTCCCCGCCGCGGACCCGGTCGGCGAACGCGGCCATCTTGTCGAGGACGGCGTGCACGGCGGGCACCACGTTCTCGCCGTCGACCTCGATCACGGCGCCGCGCGGCGCGCGCAGGGCGGTGTGCAGGACCGCCCGGTGCTCGGTGTTGTTGATCTTCTCGCCGCGGAACATCGCGTCCCGCAGCTCGGCGACGCCGGTGGCGGCGGCCAGCTCGCGCAGCAGCTCCAGCGTCTCGTCGGTGACCAGCTGCTTGGCGTAGTCCACGTGCAGGTCGCCGACCTGGAGGGTGTAGCGGCGGCCGCGCTCCGGGTCGGCGGCGAACAGCTCACGCAGGTGGGTGTCGCCCAGTTCGGCCCGGTGCTTGGCCAGGGCGGCCCACTGGGGGGTGCGGTCCAGCGGGGTGCGGGCGTCGGCGCGGGTCTCCGACATCGGTGGGTCCTCGATTCATCTGGGTGCAGAAACCGGCAGGGCCAGGCGTGAGGGTTCGCCGAGGTCGTGCGGGTACTGGTGGTGCGCCGACTCCGTTGACGGCCTGCCCGGGCTCAGCCTATGCAACCCCGGAGCCGGTCGCGCGCATTCCGCCCGACGGGTGCGGGCCGTCCGCCCGCCGGGCCCGGGAGGTCCGCCCGCCGGGCCCGGGAGGTCCGCCCGCCGGGCCCGGGGAGCCCGCCCGCCGGGCGCGGACCGGGCACCCGGCGGGAGCGGACGCCCCGTCACTTCCGTTCGGAGCGCAGGTCGAGTCCGCGCAGCACCTCGTCGACCAGCTCAGGGTCGGCGCCGGGTTCGCTGCGGGCGTTGAGCATCTCGCGGCGGGAGGCGGCGATCATCTCCTGCTCGACGTCCCGGGCGGCCCGCCACTGCGACATCCGGAGCTTGGCCTCGGCGGCCTCCTCCTCGGCGTAGTTCTCCGGGCAGAGCCGGGCCAGCCGGTCGTGCTGACGGTCGCGCAGGCGGTCGGCGACCTCGGCGGGCAGCCGGTCCTGCTCCTCCAGCTCGCCGAGCCGGCTGAGCCCGGCCTTGGCGGCCCGCCACCAGAGCTGGCGCACGGCCTGCTCGTGCTTGTCCTGGTCGATGTCCAGCTCCAGCCGCTTGGCCAGCCAGGGCAGCGTGAGGCCTTGGACCAGCAGGGTGAACAGCACCACGCTGAAGGCGATGAAGACCAGCCGGCCGCGCTCGGGGAAGTCCTCGCCGGAGTGCAGGGTGAGCGGGATGGCGAGCGCCAGGGCGACGGTGGCCACGCCGCGCATGCCGGACCACCAGAGGATCACGCTCTCCTTCCAGCTGAACGGCGTGTCCTCCTCGTCGCCGGAGCGCAGCCTCTTCGACAGCCAGCCGGCCGGCAGCAGCCAGAGCAGCCGGACCACGACGACCACCGCGATGACCACGGCGGCGTCGCCGAGGAAGCCGGTCCAGCCGCTGCCGGCCTCCTTGAGCACGGTGGCCAGCTCCAGGCCGATCAGGCCGAAGGCGACACCGGTGATCAGGATCTCGACGACCTCCCAGAAGGCGTTGCCGACCAGCCGGTAGGCGACGGCGTCGGCGTCGGAGGCCCGCTCGGCGAGGTAGAGCGCGCAGACCACGACGGCGAGCACGCCGGAGCCGTGGATCTCCTCGGCGAGGGCGTACGCGGCGAAGGGCACCAGCAGGTTGAGCGCGACCTGCTGGGTCGGGTCGTCCAGCCGCTCGGCGAGCTTGGTGTTGAGCCAGCCGAGCGCGACGCCGACCACCACGGCCAGCACGGCGGACAGCACGAAGCGCAGCACCGCGTCACCGGCCGAGAAGTCGCCGCTGACCATGGCCTCGATGGACAGCGAGTAGATGACGATCGCAGTGACGTCGTTGAACAGCCCCTCGCTCTCCAGGATCGCCACCAGGCGGCGCGGGAGGCCGATGCTGCCGGCCACCGCGACGGCGGCGACCGGGTCGGGCGGGGAGACCAGGGCGCCGACCGCGATGGCGGCGGCCAGCGGCAGGGCGGGCAGCAGCCAGTGCACGGTGCCGGCCACGGCGATCGTGGTGACCACCACCAGGCCGATCGCCAGCAGCAGGATCGAGCGGGCGTTGGCCTTGAAGTAGCGCACCGAGGAGCGCCGGGCCACCGCGAAGATCAGTGGCGGCAGGACCAGCGGCAGGATCAGCTCGGGCTCGATGGAGACGTTCGGGATCTGCGGGATGAGTGCCATGGCGATGCCCAGCAGGGTCATCAGCACTGGTTGTGGCACTCCGGTCTTACGCCCGAGTGGCATGGTCACCACGGAGGCGAGCAGCACCAGGAAGAACAGGGGCAGCTGGCCCACGGGGAGGTTCCTCTCGACGACGGACGGCTGAGCGCCGTCCAGGATAAATCTGACAATGCGCTCATCAATCTCGACACGCGGAACGACCCCTTGACGTGAAGCGCACTTCAGGGCCCAGGATCGGGGACGCGAAACGATCGAGAAGGGGTGGGAACAGGTATGAAGGCGGTCACCGTGACGGGGTCCGGCGGTCCCGAGGTCCTGCGGGTCGTCGAGGTGCCCGACCCGCAGCCAGGGCCGGGCGAGGTGCGGGTGCGGGTGTACACGGCCGGGGTGCAGCCGGTGGACCTCGCGATCCGCGAGGGCTTCCGGCCGCCCGGCCTGGCGGTCGAGCCGCCGTTCGTCCTCGGCAACGAGTTCGCCGGGGTGGTGGACGCCCTCGGGCCGGACAGCGGCGACTGGCGGGTCGGGGACGAGGTGCTGGGCTTCCGGGTGCTGGGCTGCCAGGCCGACCGGGTCACGGTGGACGCCGGCCGGCTGGTGGCCAAGCCCGCCGGGATGCCGTGGGAGCAGGCCGGCTCCCTCTCCGCCTCCGGCCAGACCGCGCACCTGGCGCTCACCGCGCTCGGCGTCGGCCCGGGCGACACCGTCCTGGTGCACGGCGCCGCGGGCGGGGTCGGCACGGTCGCCGTCCAGCTGGCCCTGGCCTGGGGCGCCACGGTGGTCGGCACCGCGAGCGAGCGCAACCACGGATACCTGCGGGAGCTGGGCGCGGTACCGGTCACGTACGGCGAGGGGCTGGTGGAGCGGGTCCGGGCGGCGGCGCCGCAGGGGGTGACGGCGGCCTTCGACGCCGCCGGGCGGGGCGCCCTGGAGGCCTCCGTCGAACTGGTCGCCGACCGGAGCCGGATCGGCACCGTGGTCGACTACCCGGGCGCCGAACGGCTGGGTGTCCGGGGACTGCGGGGCGAGCGGACGGCCGGGCGGCTGGCCGAGCTGGTGAAGCTCTGGGAGGCCGGCGGGCTGCGGCTGGAGATCGCCGAGACGTTCCCGATGGGACGGGTCGCCGAGGCCCACCGGCTGGTCGGCGACGGGCACGTCCGGGGCAAGGTGGTGCTGACCATGTGAGCCGCCCGGGCCCCGGCTCCGGGCCGATTGTGAGTTTCGGCCGCTGACCAGGTAATGTTCTCCACGTCAGCAGGCGCCGCTAGCTCAGTTGGTTAGAGCAGCTGACTCTTAATCAGCGGGTCCGGGGTTCGAGTCCCTGGCGGCGCACAGACAGCCGGAA
>NZ_JBHTWX010000091.1:0-28235 GCF_042792155.1 Kitasatospora sp. NPDC056651
GCCCCCCTGGGCCTGCCGACAACCGGGGTGCCCGCGCCCCCTTGGGGGCGCGGGCGGGGTAAGCATCGCTTACCCCACAACTTGCTCCGCCAGGGGCGGTGTTGGGGTCGTTCTCCCGTACCTGCGTGGTGCCGCCGTGGCCGGGTGCGGTCATCGGCAGGCCTCGGTGTCGCGCTGGCGGATGTCGAGAAGGAGGTCTTCGACGAAGTCGAGGGCGAGGACGGGGTGGTGGAGGGTCCAGGGGCGGGAGTGCCGGCCGCGCTGGACGGAGCGGGTACCGTCCGGGCCGCTTTCGACGCGGTGGAGGTGACCGCGCTGGGTGAGGACGGCGAGCCAGGAGTCCGCCTCGGCCCAGATGGCGGGGGTGGTGCGCATGGTGGGGTGCTCCCGTTCTGCGGTGGTGCGGCGGGTGACCGGCCGGGGTGACCTGGTCGGTCACCCCGGGCTCGGTGTCGGTCAGTTCCGGTCGGCGGTGACCGGCTGACCGGGCTACGGCCGGAGCTGGGCCATCAGTTCGGTCAGCGTGGCGCTGGACAGGGGGATCTTCTGGCCCCGGATCGCCTCGGCGACCACCTTGCGGGTCAGCCTGCCGTTCTCCGGCGCGGCCTGCCGGGCGATGGCCAGCAGGTCCTCGGTGTCCAGGTCAGGACGGCGGTCACTGTCCCGGCCAGTGACCGGCGGGTCGGTGACCGGGACGCTGACCGGCTCACCGGTGACCTCGGCGAGGCTGACCGTCGCGGCGGTGACCGAACTGTTGTCCGCCGGTCGGTCAGTGACCTGCCGGACGACGACCGGGTGACCGCCCTGGTCAGAGGGCTTGGTCAGACTGACCGCGCTGACCGGGGTCAGCCTCGGTTGGTCTCCCCGCGCGGTGACCGGGCGGCTGACCGACCGCCCCGCACCAGGGTGACCGCCGCCGTCCTGACAGGCGGTCAGCGCGGCCAGCCGCTCGGTCAGTCCGGCCTCGACGCTGACCTGACCGAGGCCAGGGGTGACCGAGGTCAGGCCAGGAGTGACCTGACCTCGGTCGGCCTCGGCCCCTCGGTCACCCTGGCCGTCCCGGTCAGCGGGACTGACCGGTCCGCGGGCGATGAGGATGTAGAGGTGGACGGCGCCGGCCAGGGCGAGCGGGGCGATCGTGGAGAGCACCGCGACCACCGAGTCGCCGAGCCGCAGGCCGGCGGTGGCGCTCTGCTCGTTGAGCCGCACGGCGTGCAGGGCGTTGGCCCACAGACTCGCCCCGGTGGCCGTACCGAAGAGCAGCCAGACGTAGGCGCGGGCCCGCAGCGGAGCGTCGCGCATCACGAGCAGGGCGCGCACCCCGTAGGCGATGAAGCCGTCGATGACGAGCGGGAACACGAAGGTGAGCAGGCCCCGCACGTGGATGGCCACGGCCATCTGCTGCAGCGCGTCGTACGAGAGCGCGCAGCCCGCGCCGCCCAGGGCGATGACGACGGCCCGGTCCCAGCCGGTGACGTGCGCGGCGTTCGGGGTGGTCGCGGTGGCGGTGCTCACGCGGCCGTCCCGAAGTCGTCGCGGTGCAGCTGCTCGGCGGCGCCCTGGCCGGCCGAGACGGTGCGGGCGGCCTTCTCGGCGATCTGCCGGTGGCGGATCGCGCGGCGGGTCTCCCGGTAGAGCTTGAGGGCGTGCTCCGGGCTGATCTTGAGGAGCCAGGCGAGGCGCTCGACCGGCACGTCCTGCCGGTACCCGGCGAGGACGACGGCGCGCCGCTCGGCACGGGTGATGTGGATGTCCCGTCCGGCCAGCACGGCGTTGACCCGGCTGTAGTCCAGGCGGTCGACGAGCCTGCTGTGCAGCGGTTCGCGCTCCTCCTCGGTGAGGCCGCCCCGGATGCCGTGGGTGTCGCCCGTCTCCAGTGCGGCGTCCAGGCAGGCGCGGGCGACCGGGCACTGGGCGCACAGCGCCTTCGCGGTGGTGATCGCGGCCGTGTCCTCCGGACCGGGGAAGAACATCTCGGGGTCGACGGGGTTGTACTCGGTCGGGGTGCAGATGGCCTGGTCCTGCCAGGTCTGGTCACCGAGGGCGCGGTGGCGGACGGGGCAGGTCGTGGTGGTCATTTGGGGTTGCTCCGATCGCTCTCCGCGCGCGGGGTCGGCGTCGGCGGAGAGGGCGCTGGGTCGGTGAAGGGTGGGTGGCTCGCCGTGCGGCGGCCGAGCGCGGCGGCGGCTCAGGCGGCGCGCTGGAGGCGTCTGCGGTCGACCGGCTCGAAGGCGACCCTGGTGGTCATCTGGGCGAGCCGGGAGGTGACGCGGTCACCGAGGCAGGTGCGCAGGTCCTTGATCGGCAGGTTGCTGGTGATCAGGGTCGGGAGCATGTGGTTGTAGCGGCGGTTGACCAGCCGGTAGGTCTGCTCTTCGACGAACTCGGAGCTCTTGGCGGCACCGAGGTCGTCGAGGATCAGCAGCGGCACCCGGCTGTAGGCGGCGAGGACCCGCTCCGCGTCGGTATCCGAGCCGGGACGGAGTTCGGCGTAGAGGTCCGCGGCGGTGGTGGCGCGCCAGCGCACCCCGATGCCGGCCTGGACGAGGGCCCGGACGGCGCCGTACGCCTCGTGGGTCTTCCCGGCGCCGACGACTCCGGCCATCAGCAGGCTGGGACCGGTGGCGACCTGGCGGCGGGCACCCAGGCTCGGGGCGGTGGCCTGGGCGGCGACCTGCCGCACCCAGGCCAGGACCTCGGGGTGCTGGGCGACCGCGTCGCGGTAGCGCGGCGGCAACCCCGCCGACAGCGCTTCCTCCGCCGAGTACGGCTCGGGCTCGTCGGGGAGGGGGTCGACCACCTGCCGGTCGATGCCCCGGGACGCGAGGATGCGGGCCATCCGGTCGAGCACCGAGGGCGCGTCGGCGAGGGTCTGCGGGTCGCGGTGAGTGCGCATCACAGCTCCTCGGCGTAGGCGGCGACGGCGTCGACCGGGTTGGTCCACGCCTGGTGAGCGGGCACGTTAGGCCGGAATCCCGGCCGGGCCAAACCGGTGCCCCGTGCGTTCATGGCGTCGTTGACCAGGCTCGGCAGCCGGGACGGGTGGCCCTGGATCTCGGCGAACCGGTGCAGCCCGGCACGGACGTGCTCGGCGGCGATGCCCTCGTCCAGCAGGGTCTTGACGACCTTGCCGAGGTGGCCGAGCACGCTGCCCGGCGGACGCTCGGCGCAGGCGGCGACGTACTCGCCGATCAGCTGACCGGCTGAGACGGTGTCCGCGCCGGGCGCCTCGCGCCCCGTAGGGAAAGATCCAAGATCCAAGATCCTAGATCCAGGTGCCGAGGACTCCGGGAGGGTTCGCCGAACCTTCGGGGAGGCTTCGCCGAATGCCGCCTGACCTGCGGTTTTCCGGGGAGCCGGAACCGGCTTGCACTCGGCCTCGACCACGGGGGCAACCGCTTCGGCAGTGCCCGGCGCGGTCTGTGCGGCGAGCGCGGGGAAGTGCTCGCGCGGCTGCTGGAGGGCTGCCGGAGTGTTCGCCGAGGTTTCGCCGAACACTCGGGGAGCACTCTCGGCGCCGTCGACTCGGGACTCCGGGGTACCCGCGAGGGCGGCCTGCTGGATGCAGGGGCCCTTGCAGACACCGCAGCGCTCCGGCTCGCAGTGCGGGCACGAGGGAAGGCGGCTGAGCGACGGCTTGTCGATCTTCTGGTGCTTGCGCCACGTCGGGTAGTGGAAGTATCGGCGGCCGTCGCAGCCGGTGTAGCGGCAGATCGCGCCAGCGGTGGCGAGCTGCTGGAGGTGGTCCTCGACGTCCGCGCGGCTGATCTCCTCGCGCATCGGCCAGACGAGGCCGTAGACGATCGCCGCGTTGTCCCGGTGGCGGCCGTGGTCGTCGGCATGGTTCGCCATGCCGAGGAAGGTGATCACGGCGGGGATGGACACCTCGGCGAGCGTCTCGCTCACCCAGGTCTCGGGCTTGATCGCTCGTATTCGCGCCATGTCAGCGGCTCCCGACCAAGGCGACGGCGAGCTGGCCGGTGACGAGGTCCAGCGTGTGCGGGCGCGTCCAGTCCGCCTCCGGCCAGGACCGCAGCACCCAACGGGCCGCGACCTTGGTGGCGCTGCCGCTCAGCACCAGCTGCCCGCCGCGCCCATCGACCGCCACGGTGTAGGGGTGGGGCCACTGACGGCTGGGGTGGGCGAGACTGACGCGGACGGCGACCGCACCGGGGATCATCTCCGCGAGCTTGGCGCCGAGTCGCTGCTGGCTCGGGCTGGGCTCCACGCGCTGGGTTCCCCTGGACAGGGCAGGCATGCGATACTCCGTGTTTCGTAGGAAACGCGCGCGGCGGCCTCTCGTGCAAAAGAAGTCCCGCCGCTCGCGCGGTAGTGAATCAGCGACCTTCGGGGCGCTGGCCCGGCGTCCAGGAGTTGGTAGCTCCAGGGCGCCGGCTCTCTTTTCCGGACGTGTCCTACTGCATCGACTCCCCCTCTCTGCCCACCTGTCGCGTCCGCGGCGGGGTGAGAACCTTAGGGCCTTCGGCCCCGCACATCCAGTCCTTAACTCCCTGCCGGGGAAGACTGGTGCGCGTACCGCCCCGCGCCCGTCGCCGCGTCAGGAGCGGTTGACCGGCCTTCGGGTCAGGCCTCACGATCTCGACTTGCCCAGGCGCCCGCCACTTTCGCCTGCGGCCACCCCAGGCCGCCAGGGGCTGTACGCTCCGGAAATTCTGGATCGCATGCACCCTGCGGCATCAAAGAAACTTTATGATCACCGCTTGATTCCGGTCAAGAATTTCGATCCTTCTACGCGAGTAGCAACTGCCATTTCCCGCCTAGCGGGAGATGATCTTGGCCGATGAATATGAAGTGCCCAGTTGGCCACTTTGCCTCAACCAATCTGAAACCCTCGGGCCGCATCAAATGATGCCCACATAACATTCCGGCCGGGCACCGAACTCCGGAAAATGAATTGGCGGCCGCCAGGTTCTCCTGTCGGCCGCCAATTCAGACATAGCGAAAGCGCAGAGCCCGCCCTATGCGGCCATTTACCCACCGGCAATCAGGCTCATGGCGCGTGCAGCATCGCACGTTCGCTGGATTACTCCTCGCAGGTCGCCCGGCATCTCCGTCGCCGGCATCGCCAGGGCGAGCGACCCCATGACCGTCGCCCCCCACAAGACAGGCGCCGCGATGCCGTCCCATCCGGCCAGGGCTTCTTGGCGGCCGATGGCGTAGCCGCGTCGGCGGATGTCGGCGAGGGAGGCGACCAGGTCGGCCTTCTCGCGGATCGTGCCCGGGGCCGGAGCTTGCGGCAGCCCTTCAGCGAGCACAGCCTCCTGCATGTGGGGCGGCAAGTGGGCCAGGATGACGCGCCCGGATGCCCCGACGCGCAGTGAACGCGGGATGGAGCCGAGCTGACACGTCAGGGCCTTGAGGGTCTCGGGGTCGCGATCGCCGAGCGTGTAGTCGGTGCACAGGCGGCGCAGGCCGCCGAAGCCAGTGACCGTGAACAGCAGGGCGACGCCGCCGGTGTTTCGCTGGAGGCCGTCAAGCATCAGCTGGACGTCGGCTGCCGCGGGAGCCGAGGTCATGGCCTGCAATGCCATCTCAATCATGGCAGGGCCCGGCCGATAGCGGCCTCGGCCAACCTGGTCGACCGTGCGGGTCTCTACGCCGGCCTGCAGAATGCGGTGAACTGTGGAGTCGGGGATGCCGGTGGACCTGGTGAGGTCGATCACGCCCTGGACGCCGCTGCCCTGGGTGACCGCCCGCAGGACGGTGAGGACGCGGGCGTGGGTGCTGACCGCCTGAGCCGCCTGCCGGCAGGGCGTCGAAGGCGCTGGTGTTGCAACAGAAGGCAAGAGAGTCTCACAGAGTGCAGTGCCAGAACCGGCCGGCCGCGTCCGATCTCTGGCCGGGGTGGGCGGGTGAGGCCGATGACCCCACCTGGGCCGCGGGGTCCCGCGACGGGTCCCGTACAAGGTGGTCACAGCTGGAGCCGCGGGACGCCGGGCGTGCGAGCGGTGGGGGCGGCGTACCGGGCCTGGCCGTCCCCTCGTGCGGCCAGGCCCGGCGAGTGAATCAGTGACCCATGCCGGCGCCGCCGTCCACGGGGATGATCGCCCCGGTCAGGTAGGCGGCGGAGTCACTGGCGAGGAAGGACACCGCGGCGGCGATCTCCTCCGGCTGGGCGATGCGGCCGAGCGGCACGCGCTGGAGCAGGGCCTCGCGCTGAGCTTCGGAGAGGGCGGCGGTCATGTCCGTTTCGGTCAGGCCGGGAGCGACGACGTTGCTGGTGATGCCGCGTGGGCCGAGTTCGCGGGCCAGAGAGCGGGCGAAGCCCACGAGGCCAGCCTTGGAGGCGGCGTAGTTGGCCTGTCCGCTCTCGCCGGTCATGGCAACGGCGGAGGAGATGAAGATCAGCCGGCCGTGCTTCGCACGCAGCATCCCCCGGGCAGCGCGCTTCGCGGCCCGGTAGGCGCCGGCCAGATTCGTCTGGAGGGTGGCGTCGAAGTCGTCTTCGGACATGCGCAGCAGCAGCATGTCGCGGGTGATGCCGGCGTTGACGACGAGGATCTCGACCGGCCCCTGGGCGGCCTCGACTGCGGTAAATGCGGCGTCGACGGACACGGTGGACGTCACGTCACACTCGACGCCGAGGAGCCCCTCGGGGGCGATCCCGCTGCGGGAGGCAACCGCCACGGTGGCTCCATCTGCGGCGAGCCTCAGCGCCACTGCGAGGCCGATTCCTCGACTACCTCCGACAACCAGGGCTGAGCGGGACATGGGGACTCTCCTTCGTGATGCGGGTCGCCGAGCGGTCCGTCCGCAGCCCGGCGGCCCTCACGATGCCAGCCCTCGGCTGGAACTCTCACTTCCAGAAGTTCCAGTTCCGGAAGTGAGAGTTCGCGAACTCAGAGTTCCAGACTACGCGCGTAGATAACTCAGTGTAATTTAACGGACATTTTCCGCAACGCCCAAATTTTCGCCACCACGGAGGCATCCACGGGCCATTGACGACTCGTCACACACCCACCCCAAACGCTTGATCAAATGATGATTCATCACTCCAGAACAGAGGCTTGTTGAAAACAAAACAATAATGCCGCGATTGCACTGATGTGGCTTTCCCCACATGCCTGTTGGCGCCGACCCGCCCGTCGGCAATGCCTAGAATCGGTTGCCATGAGCACCGACTTCGAGCGCCTTGCGGCTCGCGATCAGACGCTCGCCAGCATGGTCCAGTGCTGGCGTCAGCGGACGGATCCCAACTCCATCCCCGGCCTGGTCACAAGCCCTAATCGCCGCGCGCGGGAACTCTCCAAAACGGAGGTTGCCCGGCTGGTTGGAATCAGCGTCAAGTGGTACTCGAAGCTGGAAGCCGGGGAATCTGCCCAATTTTCCGATGCAATTCTCGAACGTCTGGCATTCACGTTCCGGCTCAATGACGCGGAACGCCTCGCCTTGTACCACCACGCCACCGGGCGCGCCCCCGCCCCACGAGACACGGAGCCCGACGCCATGGCGGCCATGGACGCAGACATGCAGCGCCTTCTCGACAAGATGCTCCCCCATCCTGCGTACATATCGGACGTCGCCTGGAACGTCGTGGCGCACAACAATCCGTCCCGCGAGATGTACCCCTGGGTCTACGAGCGCAACATCATGCGGTGGGCATTCCTCTACCCCGGAGCCCGCGAGCAGCTGGTCAACTGGAAGGAGAGCTGGGCCGTCCCCTTCCTGGCGCAGATCCGAACCGCCGCTGCCCAGTACCCCGACAACGAACAGTTGAAGAAGCTGGTCTCGGACATCCTGGAGGGCTGCCCCGAGGCCCATGAACTGTGGGACCGCCACGATTTCTACGAGCACCCTGACGGCGACATCAGGCACATGCGGATCCCGCACGGCGGCGCCGGCGAGGTCCCCGTCCGCATCATGGCCCTGGCCCCGCTGCGGAACAGGCAGCTGCGGTTCATCGTCGCCTTCCACGGCGTCTGATCGCGACCCCGTGTGGTGCCGCTCCGCGGCAGTGGCACGTCACGCGACGCCAGCTTCCGCGGACGGCTCGGGGGCACCGAGGTCCACCATCAAATCGGCGGTGACAACCTGCACAACGTGGTTTCGGGCGTAGCCGGCGACGGCGAGGGACAGCTTCGGTTCAGCGCGGCCGGCGTGGCGGACTGTGGCCGCGAAGTGGTGCACGAGGCCGGGGGTGGTACGCCCCCGGCCTTGGAGGAGTCGCAGGTTGTCCGATCCGTGCTCGTTCAGCAGGCGGGCCGCCTCGACCGGGCCGGGCTTCTCGACCAAGCCGACCATGGTCCGCACCGGCCCGGCACCACTGCACACGACGACGCCGTGCTGAGCGGCTCCCACCGCGTCGAAGGGTGCCGTGAGCACGGCCGGATGCTCGGGGTCCGCCTGGTCCAGCAGGGTGGCGAGCGCGGAGTGGGTGAGATCGACGTTGTCGGCGAAGGCGAATGCCAGGTTGCCGGTGCGCAGGTGGACGGACCCGTTGAGCACGGACGTGAGGTCGGCGTACCGCCCCCGCTGCGCTACGAATTCGACGTCCAGGCCGGCGGCCGGCGGCGGTCCGATCGGTCGCGTGCCAGCAGCCTCCTGGTAGCGCCGGTGGGCGTCGGGCGACAGTGCGTGGCAGGGCCAGGCGTAGAAGCCCGCGTAGTACGGGTGGTGTACGACGACCGCGCGCCCGACGCCGCCGGCCACCGCCTCTTCGAGCACGTGGAGCAGGCCGGGCTGTCCCCCGACCGGGCGAAACTCCTTGGGCAACATCCGCGACCAGCCGGCCACGCGGGTGCCCAGCCCACCGGCGGCGATGACCACGGGGATGGGGTGAATCTTCAACGGACCGTTCTCCTAGCAGTGTTGGGAAGCGGTACGGTGCGCGCATGCATACACGTGTGACGGGCATCGCGGTGCGGGACGGCCAGATGCTGCTGCTGAACCAGGACACCGAGGGGCCACGGACGTGGTCACTGCCCGGTGGAAAGGCCGAGGACGGCGAGACGCTGACCCAGGCCCTGCGCCGGGAGATGCGCGAGGAGACCGGGCTCGACGTCAAGGTCGGTCGCCTGTTGTACGTCTGCGACGTCACCGCGGCCGGCGTCGTGCACATCTCGTTCGAGGTCGAGGTGACCGGCGGCCGGATCGGCGACGTCGCGGACGGTGCTGACACCCGGCCGATCCGGGGCGTGGAGTGGGTGAAGGTCGATGACCTCCCCGGTCACGGCTTCTCCGAGCGGTTCGTGGAACTGGCCCGGGCCGGCTGGCCAGGTGCCGGCTCGTACATGGGGCCGAAGTCGAACATCGGGCTATGACCTCGTGCCGGCAGGCCGGGTGAGCACGTCTACCAGTCGACGGTCCAGCTCACCCAGCGTCTGGTCCGGTTCGTCGAGTCCACCGATCCAGCCGACGATCCGCTGCGCGATCTCCCAGGCACCGAGCGCGTCGGCGGTGCAGGCGTCCGGTCCGCGCACCAGACGCACCCCGACGCCGCGCGAGGACCCGAGCAGGAAGCGCGACCGGTGTTCCTCGACCGTCCCGCTGTCGCCCGGGGTGTTCCAGGCGGAACCGAATAGGTACCGGCGGAGCGGAGGTTCGTCGCCGGTGTCCGGCCCGTCGCCGCACCAGATCTGGACGTTTCCCGTCAGGTGGTGGATCTGCCCGGCGCCCTTGCCAGGCTCGACCACCGAAGTGGTGTCTCCGAACGCGTAGCCGGTGTTGTGCCCGGGACCCGCCATGGCGACCGCGGCCAGGGCCTCCTCGCGGGTGGGCAGTCGCGCGCCGTGCCAGGCCGCGAGCGCGGCGGCGCCCAGCCAGGTGACCCAGTAGGCGGGGTGGCGCTCGAACCCGGGGCTGGGCCTCCACCTTTGGCCCTGATCCAGGTGAAGGCGGCCGCCGCGCTCGTGCGGCATCGGATTGATCAGCAGGTGCGTGCCGTGCCGGGTGTTCTCCAGGCCGGCCTCCAGCAGGGCGTTCAGCAGGTCGGCCATCTCCAGGTTCGAGATCAGCAGATTGCGCCACATCACCGGGCTCAGCCCGCTGCGGCGGTAGCCCACGCTCAGTGGCCGAGGATCCGCCTGCGCCGGCACCGCCGCACGCCGCCGAGTGCGCTCGCGGGGCTCACGCAGTTCGTACTCGTCGTCCCCGGCCAGCCAGTGGCTCGCGGTCTTCACGGTCGCCGCGTCCAGGATCGCGGTGGAACGGGCCAGCGTGGTGGCGACGTGATGACGGACCAACGAGGCACTGCTCACCGGAAGTTCGGCGACCAGCTGGCTCTTCGGCCGGCTAGTGTCGAAGTCCCCGCCGTCCCTCGGGTTCAGCGTGCCGGCGGGCGCGGTCAGGGGGACGCCCAGGAATCCGGCGAGCCCTGATCGGACTTCCGCAGGCGCGGTGACGTGCCGCTCGTACGGCAGGTGGGCCAGAGGACGTCCGCATCCGGCGAGGTCTGTCCGCAGTGCCTCGGCGAGCAGCAGGGCGTTGACGGCGATCATCCGGGCGAGCGCCACCGGCAGCTGCGGATCGTCCAGGGGCAGCAACGGCGACCAGTCCCGCCATCGTGGCGTCCTGGCGGTGCGGGCCAGGCCGAGGTAGCGCTCCGCATAGGCCCAGCGCTGCCACAGACCGCCGCGCTCGAACGAGGACGCGATGCCAAGCGGTGCACGGGTGAGGACCAGGACCGGGGAGTCCGGCAGCAGCCCGGTGACCGACCTGTTCGCGAAGAACAGGTTGGTCTCCTTGACCGCGTGCCGCTGCGTCCCGTGGAGGTCGTGGAGTGCGCAGGCCAGGTGGTGCCGGTTGAGGGCGGTCAGCTCGAAGTCCGGCCGCGGGCACAGGGCCGACAGCGGGTGCGCCGCTCCGAGTTGCTGCCGGAAGGGCTCGTTGTGCTGTTGCATCGTGGCTCGAAGCTGGTCGCTGACCCAGTTGGAGCCCACACGTTCGAAGGCGCCGAGGATCAGCAGCGGCGCGCGACCCGTACGGCCTGCGGCCTTCACGATCTGCTCCGTCACCACGTCCTCCGCCATGGCGCCCACGCGGGACGAATCCGTCCGCGCCTCCTGGTCCACACTTCTCCCCTTCCGATTGGGTAACTCGGCGTAGCCGCCACGGCCATGGCCTGCGCCCGCCCCCGCAGTACGGACACTTCGGTGCGCCCGACCGAGACGAGCGCGGCGGGACGCACAAAGACTGAGAGCAGGTCGTTCCACCGACTGGCCGCCCTGAGGGGCGGAAAAGGTGGAGTCCCTGGTGCAGACCTCGGCAAGACGTCACGAGGTCGCTGGGGCGCAAGCGAATGAGAGGTGGCAATCCGCATCTGAGCCGATGCGGTGCGTCACTGCCATCAGGTTCCCGCCTTCCCTCCGCGCCGTCAAGCACGTGACTGGCAAAATGCCAATTCTCTTGCCACACATGTGCCGTGCACACGCAGCCGCTAAGCTGACGAATCGACAGAGCCCCTTGGATCGCGGCTTCGTGGAGGGATCGATGGCTCCAGCCGTCCCACAGCAACCCCTCGCTGCACGCAGCAAGTTCGGTGCCGACCTGCGGCGTCGACGCGAAGCCGCCGGCTGGACGGCCGAAGAGGTCGGCGACCGGATCGGGTGCAGCACTTCCAAGATCACGCGGGTCGAGACCGGCAAGCGCAGCGCCACCCCAGCCGACTTCGAGGCCCTCATGGACCTCTTCGACGTCTCCGAGCCGGACCGGGACCACTTGGAGGCGCTCTTCCGTCGAGGACGGGCCCGCACGGCCATGTGGTGGGACGCCTACGCGGACGTCCTCAGCAGCAGGTACACGGAGTTCATCTCCTACGAGCACGAGGCCGCCTCCTCGGCCGAGTACCAGATCGCGTACATACCTGCCCTGTTGCAGACCGAGGCCTACGCCCGCGCCGTCACGGAGGTCGGATTCGCGGCGCTCGGCCCGGACCAGGTCGACGGCCTGGTCGAGGTCAAGCACATGAGGCAGCGTCGCCTGTATGACGAGGTCCCCCTTCGGCTGACGGCCGTCATCACCCAGGCGGCATTGGAGTTCGAGGTCGGAGGACCGGAGGTCCAGACGGCGCAGCTCCGTCACCTCCAGGACGTCTGCCGCCTGGAGACCGTGGACCTTCGAGTCGTCCCGTTCGACCGAGGAGCCGAAGGCGCCTTGACCGGCGCGTTCACCCTGTTCCAAGGCAACGGCCAGGATGCGCCGGACACCGCCTTCGCCGAGGCCGTCACGGGGACGATCGTGGTTGACGACGCGCTTGGACTTCGGCGTCTTGCCCGTCTCCACACCTACCTCCTGCGTGCCGCCCTCGGCCCCCAGGAGTCGCTGGCGCTCATCGAACAGACCGAGAGAAGACTGACCGCATCATGATCGAAACGAACCGCCTCTACGCCGTCCCGCTCGACGACGTGCGCTGGCACAAGAGCAGTTACACCGCGAACAACAGCAACTGCGTCGAAGTGACGGCCGTACCAGGGTTGCAGGCCATCGCCATCCGCGACTCGAAGAACCCGGAGATCCCGGCGCTCCGATCCGGCGCCGATCAGGTGCGGTCGTTCGTCCGCGCCCTCGCGGCCGGCACTCTGGAAGAAGCGTGACGACGTCCGTGCCAGCTGCCAAGGCCGACCTCTACACGCTCGACCTCCGCGAGGCCCGGTGGATGGCGGCCCCAGGCAGCGATCCCGCGGACCGTCTGGAGGTCGCGCACGTTGCGGACGGCGCCACCGCGCTTCGGCACTCGGCCACGGGGAAGGTGCTCTTCTTCACCTCGGCGGAGTGGATCGCCTTCGTCCGAGGCTGCCAGGACGGCGAGTTCGAACCGGACATCGACGAGGCCGAGCACCAAGCGGTCCGACGTTGACGAAGGCGCCGGATCCGTTGCGACAGATGTAGAGAATCGCTGGTTTTCTGTCCAGGTAGGAGATCTTCCCCGGGATGGGGACAAGCTCGTTGTCCCCATCCCGGGTTGAGGGGGCCAATGTGGCGGCACGACCCAACACGCTGCACCCGGAGCGTTCGCCTGAGGAGTGGCTGGGCAACGAGATCCGACAGTGGCGCACGCTGAGGGGCTACGGACAGGACGAGCTCGGCGAACGGGCCCACCTCAGCGGCGACCTGATCGGCAAGATGGAGCGCGGTGAACGCAGGTGCCTGCGGCATCACACCGAGGCGCTCGACGTCGCTCTGGACACCGGCGGAGCGCTCACCCGCAGCCTCGTGCTGGTGTACATGCGGGTGGCCCCCCGTGGCGGGAGCAACCCCGCCGTCACGACGCCGCTGCCCCCCTCTGCGGGGCCCTTGAACGTCTCCGCCCCTGTCATTGTCGCGACACCCACCGGTCCGGAGCCAGGGGCGACGGTGCGCCCGGGGGACGTGGCCCACGTACGATCCGCAGCCGCGGTCCTGCGTAGTTGGGACAACCTGCACGGCGGAGGCGGACTCGTGCGGGAGACAGCCATCGCACAGCTCCGGTGGGCCGAGGCTCTCACCTCGGCGCCGTGCAGTGGCGCCTTGCGGCCGGACTTGCTCACCGCCGTGAGCCGTCTGGCCTCAGCCGCCGGTGCTGTTCTGCTCGACGCGGGAGAGTTCGCCGAGGCTGGCCGACACCTTCGGTGGGCGACCAACCTCGCGGAGGAGGCAGGCGACTGGTCCGCACGCGCGGTCTCGTACAACCTACGTTCCCGGCTCGCCACTTGGTGCGAGCACTACGACGACGGCGTCACCCTGGCCGAGTTGGGCCTCGTTCGCTCCGACCGGCTCTCCCCGGCCGAGCGCGCCATGCTGCACAACGCCGCGGCGCGAGGGCACGCCAGGTTGGGCAACCACCAGGCGGCTCTCACGGCCATCGGACGGTCCGACGAAGCCTACGCCCAGCTCCGGGCCGCCGAGGAGTCGCGCTGGATGACCTACTACGACGACGCCCAGCACCACGGCGACACCGGTCACGCCGTATACGACCTCGCACTCGCGGGTCACGCGGTCGACGACGCCCTCGACCGGCTCAGGACGGCCGTCGACGGGCACTCCCAGCCGTTCGCCCGTTCCAGGACGTTCAGCCGTACCAAGCTCGCCGGCCTGCTGCTGGTCACGGGGTACCCCGAAGCCGCGCTGCCGGAGGCCGAGCGGGCCGTGGCCGAGGTCGCCCAGCTCCGTTCGCACCGAGCTTCACGGGACCTCCAGGATCTGGCGAAGCTCGCGCTTCGGTACGGACAGCACACCAGGCTCCAGGGCCTGCGCCACCAGATCGCCGCTACGGTAGGCGAGTGACCCCTGCGAGCGACTCCAACGCCGTCCTGCTCAGCGCGTGTACCGACGCCGGTTTGTCCGCCGACGGCGCCGAGCTGATCAGACTGGGTGAGAACGCGTTGTGGCGTCTCCCTGACGGTGTGGTGGCCCGCGTCGCCCGGAGTGGCCAGCAGTCTGCGGCGGTGCAGGAGATCGCGATAGCCCGGTGGCTCCACGACAGCGGCCTTCCGGTCGTCCGTCCGTTGGAAGCGCTCTCCGCCCCCGTCCTCGTCGGCGACCGGCCCGTCACCTTCTGGCACGAGCTGCCGCCCCACCGCCCGGGCACCGGCGCCGACATGGCACCACTCCTCCGCAGATTGCACGAGCTGCCGGTGCCCGAGTACATCGATCTCGGGCGCCTCGATCCACTCGTCCGGCTCGCCGAACGGATCGACGAAGCAGTCACCCTCGACGAATACCAGCGACGCTGGCTGCGGGGGTACCTCGCCGAGCTGCAGGCCGCGTGGGACGAGCTCCCCGCCGGACGGCCGCTCTGCGTGGTCCACGGAGACGCCTGGGGCGGCAACACCGCGGTCACCGCGACCACCACGTACCTGCTCGACTTCGAGCGCTCCTCCCGAGGACGGCGCGAGTACGACCTCGCGACGATGGCGGCCGGCTTCACGAGCTTCGGCAGCGTGACGGCGAAGCAGTACGAGGCGATCTGCACCGCCTACGGCGACGACGTCACGGAGTGGCCGAGCTACCCGGTCCTGCGCGACATCCGCGAGCTGCGCGTCACCTGCTTCGCTCTCCAACTCGCCGCAGCCGACCCCACGCGGCATCGCGACCAGGCCCATTACCGCCTCGCCTGTATCCAAGGCCGGGAGGGCGCACGGCCATGGGGCTGGACCGTCCTGTAGAGAGACTCCGGCCTACGAAAAAAGATTCCGGCTCCCACAGCATGACCTGATAGCCTGTCCGGCTGCCCTGGCGGCGGCTCACTCACCGGACGGAGGCTGTCCCCTTGATTGAACCCACGAACCAGATCACGTTTAACACCCCATTGATTCCACCTCGCGGCTGGAACGCTCCCGGAGAAGCGGTAACCCTGTACGAGGGCACACTCACCGGGTTCCGGCAAGGGGCACGACAAGGGAAGATCGAACTCACCCTCGGAGCCAAGCCGAGTCTGGAGTGGTCGGTAGAGCCGCACCCGGACGACTTCTGGGAACTGGGGAATGACGGCGCTGTGATTACGACGGTCGACCGGACACCCCCCATGGAGTTCACAGCCAACACCCGGCGTAACAACGCTGGATGGATCAACGGCACCAGCAACGGAGATCAGAAAACGCCCCTCCAACGACTGGTGACCCAGTGGTTGAACCTCCCCCTGTCCGCCAGTAATGCAATCTTGGGAGAGAAGACGGCCAACGGAGTTCACCGTCGACGGGGGCGGTGGTCCATTGAGGTCGACGGATGGACAGTGACCATCGACCAGCGCCCGGACCTCTCAGCCGTTCTCAGAACGGCCACCGAACAGATCTCGTCCGTCCTGACCCACGTCATGGAACTCAAGCGCACAGGCGGCGAAGAGTTTTCAGTGGCTGAGGGGCGAGAACTCTCGGAATGCCTCCGGGTCAGCTTTTCCTTCGGATTCGGCCGCAAGGTGGTGCCTGTGCTTCCCACGGGGTACGACGCGAACGGGGAAGTCGTCTGGGAGCAATGGTTCTCACCTCTCATTGACCGGGCGCAGAAAATCGGGTCGGGATGGCTCTACGACGGCAGCTCCGATGACTGCGCCGAGCTCATCTCGTGCGCGGTGCGCGCCTTCGCCGACACCTCACGCAGGGGAACGACCCGTTTCCAAATGCTGATGGCAACCGAGGCCGTCGCAACCGGCTTTGTCGAACAGCGAATCCTCACCGCCGCACCAGCGCTGGAGAGCCTCGCGTGGACGACGCTAGTGCTGGGCAACCTAATGCCGCGCGGTGACTTCAAGAAATGTGCTGCTGAGGACAAGCTGCGCTATCTGCTGAAGTCCGCCGGCGTACCAACTTCAGTTGACGCAACTGAACTCCCCGCACTGGCCAAGTACGCTGCAGACCATCGGATCGATGGCCCCACGGCAGTCACACGGATCCGAAACCGCCTCGTTCACCCCGAAATACTCGCAGATGACCTCTACGCACGCGACGGTCTCTCGGTTGATGTCTGGAGACTCTCACTACACTACGTGACCCTGGCGGTGCTCCACTCCATCGGCTACCAGGGCTCTTACCAGATGCAGCTGAAACTCGGCGGGTGGGCCGGAGAGACGCACCCCGTACCGTGGACCGACCCAATGACCGCCCCTACCGGTCCGGTCCCTCTGCCGCCTGTGGGACGAGCGGTTCGCGGACGCAGCCGTTCACGTTGAACCATCCGGCCTCCAGCACCCGCAACTGCACGACGCTGACGAAGCGCTCGGTGTTGCAGCGCAGCCGAGTGCCGACCTGGACGCTGATCTCGGGGCGCCCCAGCCCGACGGTGTCGGCGGTGCCTGCCTGGCCGCTGAGCTAGTTTTTGGTGAGTGCGTGGTACGGGTGACGGTGTGCTCGTGCGGACCAGGCCGTCAAGGTGGGTACGGGCACCGTCGCGGGCCGAGAGAACTCGGTGCGCCACTCGTGGTGTTGTGGACGGTGACGTGCTCAGGCCGGACATGAGCAACTCGGTGACGTAAACATCCAGCGGCTCGAGCAGCACAGGCTCCGCCAACACGACGGTCGCCCCGTGGATGGAGACAAGCTGGTTGTCCCCATCCACCCCCTCCCACTCCCACCGTCCTCTTGGCCACTCTGAACGTGTGGGAGACGCCACCCCGGCGATCCCATCGGGTCCCAGCCGATTCACGAGCTTCGACCCCACCCCCCACGTTCGCTATGGCCAAGGAGGCTCACGTGTTGCGCCATCCGCAGTTCCTGAAGGACTTGGTCACCGGCACCGCCGGCACCATCGCCGCCATCCACGTCAGCCCCGAGGGGCTGGTCCTCGGCAGTTCACCCGGGGTCGACGAAGACGAGGCCGACCGCTGGGCGGCCGTCATGGCGGCACTTCTCGCCGTGAGCAACCGCAGCGCCGAGATCATCGGCAGTCGCACCGCCCACCCCGGTCCCTGGGGTCACAGCGTGATCGAGGACCGGTCCGGCCGCACGCTGATTCTCGTCGGCGCCAACGACCACTCGATGCTCGCCGTGGTGTGCGAGAAGAACGCGCAGCTGGGCGATGTCGCTGCCCGGCTCGTCGAACTGGCGGACAGCACCCTCGTGGTGGGGGCTGCGGCGTGAATCCGGCCTCCGTCAAGGGTGCCGCCCGCCCCCGGCGCCCGCTGCCACTGCCCGGCGTTCTCGGCACCGTGCATATCCCCGACCCGCTCAGCCCCGGCATGGCCGGACTTGGCTCCTACCTCGCCCGGCGCCACGCTCGGGTCACAATCTCGCCCGTGCAGGCGTACCTTCGTCCCGAGTTGGTCGAGCAGCTTGTGCGCCACGGGGCCGTTCTCCGCGCGGCCGCCCCCGGGACGGCCTCGTTGGTCTGGGGCGGCGACAACACCGTGAGCCGCGACATCACCAGCCACATCGCCGGCCACGGCCTGCCCATGATGGGCTACGCACGGGCCGTCGAGCTGCTGGCCGGCACGGCACCGATCATGGTCGCCGTCGCCGGTAGCCATTCGACGACCACGGCTGCCGCCGCGCTCACCTGCGCACTCGTCAGCCGCGATCCCGGTTGGATCCTCGCCGAGGCCCCGAAGGGGGACTCCACCGGCTACGACGGCGGCGGAGAGGTCCTGGTGGTGGACCTCTGCCCGGACAGCTCCAGCCACGAGACCTCACCGCCCGGTTGGCGCTTCCGAACCCTCGGCGAAGGGTTGAGCCCGACGGTGACGCTGGTCACCGCCGTGGATGCGGCGCCGCCGGCCTTCTGGAACCAGGAGGAGGCGCTGGACCAGATGGAGGCCCTCTCCAGGCGCAGCGACACCGTGGTGGTGTGGGCAGCCCAGCCCGGCTGCCAAGCACTTGTGGACCGGCTGCACCGGCGCCCCGGGCCGAGGGTGGTGACTGTGGGTCGCGGCACCGACCTGGACGTGCGGGTTCTCGGGAAGTTCTGGACCGGGGACCACCACCGCGTCACCGTCCAGGCCGACGGCGAGCAGCACACGTTCGCCGTTCCGGTCACCGGGGCGAACGACGCCATGGCCGTGGCTGCGGCGTGGGCCGCGGGCTGGGCACTCGGCGTTCCCGGCCAGGAACTGGTGGACGGGCTGAGCGCGTTCGCGGGCGTCGAACACTCACTGACCCGGCTCGGTTCGAACGGCGGCATCGACGTCGTCGAGTCCCGGGCCGTACACCCTAGGGAAATCGCTGCCGACCTCCAGGGTGCCCGGATGCTCACCGAGGGCGCGGTCGTGGCGGTGTACGAGCCGTCCGGGCACCTGCGGTCGAACGCCCTCGCCGGTCTGATCGCCGAAGCTCTGGGCGCCGCCGACCAGGCCGTGCTGCTTCCGGTCCACTCGACGTTCCCCCGAGGTCAGAACCACGCCGACGGCAGCGAATCCATCCTCAACGCCGGTTCCTCCGGCACGCTGGTCCGCTTCGAGCCCGACCTGCACCGACAAGGCCCCGCGCACCTGGTTGCCGCGCTCGTGCAACAGGGCGATCTCGTCCTGACCATCGGCTCCCAGGCCGCCCGGCGGATCGGCCCCTCATTGCTGGCCGCTCTCAACCAGCCGAAGCCCGCTCGCTAGCCCCCGCCTCACCCCACACCCGTCACGACCCCGCTCCTGTTGGAGGTCCCCCATGTCCGCTCCCATCCCCACCATGCCCGATCTGTCCGACGCCGACGTGCTTCTTCTGCGGCAGGTGGCCTGCGGTGCCCTGTTCGGCGCGACGAGCCGCGCCACCGGAATCGAGGAGGCCAAGGTCGGTGCGGCAATCCTCGCCCTGCTGGCTAAGGTCGGTGCGAAGTCGCGCTTCCACGCCTCCGCCTTGGGCGCGGGCTGGGGCCTGGTGACGGACGTGCATGCGGTGAACCCCGCCGGCAAGTCGCTGTCCGCGCAGCAGGTCGAGGTCCTCGCCGGTCTGGTCGGCGGCGAGGACGCTGCCGCCATCGCACAGCGGCTGGGGCTGACCGTGAACACGGTGAAGACGTACGTCCAGACGATCCTGCGGACGCTCGGGGTTCGGTCGCGGGAGCAGGCGAGCGCGGCGGCCGTGCTGACCGGCTTGGTGTCGCTGCGGGCTCTGGGCGCCGCCTGGCCGGACGTGAGGCTCGGCGAGCTCCGGCAGCCGGCGGGGGCCCGCTGATGTCGCGCCTCATCCGGACTTCCGGAGGTCCCGGGGTGCCGCTGAATCCCGTGGTCGGAGTGATCGACTGATGCAGACGAAGGTGTCGCCCACGGCTCTGACCTCACAGCAGGTCGCGGTGTTGGACAGGGCCGGCTTCGGGATGACGAACGCGGCGATCGGCGCGGCGATGAATCTGGGCGTCGATACCGTCAAGGGTTACCTGCGGCAGGTGTACGACCGGCTGGAGACGACGAACCGGGTCCACGCCTTCGTGCGGGCGTGGCAGTCCGGTCTGCTCCCCCGCTCGGCCCCGGTAGGTGCTGCTCCGGTGCTGTCGGACGAGCAGAAGTTGATCCTGCGGATCTGGGGGCAGGGTGGGAATCGCCGCGACGTCGCCCGCGCGCTGGAGGTCCGGGGGTGCGCGGCGGAGCTCTACGAGGATGCCGTGCTGGACGCGCTCGGTGCCTCCAAGCGCGTTGTCGCCGTCCGTCAGGCGCTCGAACACCAGCTGATCGATCCGGCCGGGGACACCCTGGCCGACCTGATCACGCCCAGGGCGGCTGGTTGGGGCCAGTCCGGCACCGCGCAATTCCGGACGAGGCAAGGCACCGGCGCGTCCGCGCCCGAAGGCGAAGCGCAAGCCGGACCCGAGCGCCTTGATCCGCTGGAGCGCGCGGTCGCGATGCTGCGCTCCGCGCACGGTCTGGCCGTGCACCTCGGTGCGCTGGCAGGCCTGCCGGAGGTGCCGTCGCTGGCAGAAGTCCTGGCCGGGGCGCCGCCCCGCGGCACAGCGCCCGCCATCGTGCGGCTGGTGCACCAGGCGCTGGCCCTCGGTCTTCCATGCGCCCTGGTGCTCCCCTCAACAGCAGTCGATTCCGACCGTGCCGTCACGGCGGTAGGCCTGGGAGCGGCCTGGTCGTGCGCCGTCCGCCAGGGGGCATACAGGGGCGCCGCCGCCTATCTGGAAGCGGCCCACCTGCTCGGGACACCGATAGACGAGCTGCTGATCGCGTGCACCGCCGACCAGGCGCCCGTGGCGGGAGACGCCGGGTTCCAACGGATCCTGACGACCACGAGCATCGTGCCGGGCACCGGGCCCCGGCGCGCTCCGCAGCCCAAGTTGAACGCGTTGGAACGCCAGATCGCCGAACTGGCCGCCCAGGGGCTGAGCGTCACCGAGATCGGCCACCGGGTCCATGCCGGGGATTACCTCGTCCAGTCCCGCCTGGCCGACCTGCGCCGACGCGCCGCCGCCGTGGACGACGCCCACCTCGTCGTCCGGCTGATCACGGCGGAGGCGATCAGCACCGAGCGGCTGCGCACCGAGTTGCCCGCTCACCTGCCCGAACTGGATCAGGCGGGGCGGGCCGTGGCCGCCCTGATGTGCACCGGGACGCTGAGTGAGGCCGGGGCGAACGGCGTCGGACTGAGCCTGCGCACCGCCCGCGCGGTCGAGGGACGAGTCGTCCGTGCGCTCTCACGACGCGGCAGCCGCACCCACGCTGCGGCCGTCGCCGTGATGACCGGAATCGTCACCCTGGCCCCGGTGAACCCCACCCACTACCTGGAGCCGACATGCCCGGTGGCGTGAACCCGGTCTTCGGCTACTGAAGCAGCCCGTCGCGCACACCCCGCTCCCGCCCCTGACCACCTCCCTCTCCACCAACACCAGGATTTCGCATGCCCGTTCCCCTCCCGATCGAGGGATACGCCCCGATCGGCAACGGCCGCTCCGCGGCCCTTGTCGACCTCCACGGCGCGATCCCGTGGCTCTGCCTTCCGGAGTTCGACTCGCCGGCGGTGTTCGCCAGCCTCCTCGGCGACCGGCGCCACGGCTACTGGTCACTCTCCCCCACCTCCGATCAGCCCCTCCCTGTCACTTACCGCGCCTACCGAAACGGCGGCCTGGTCCTGGACGAGGTCTGGGAGCTCCCTGCGGGCACCGTGCAGGTCACCGAGTTCATGCCCGCATCCGAAGCCGAGCGCCCCTCCCAGGTGATCCGGATCGCCAAGTGCCTGCGCGGTCGGGTGAGCATCACCTCCCGCATCGTCGTCGCCCCCGACTACGGCCGCACCCACGCCGCCCTGCGCGAGGTCACCGGCCCCGGCGGCGTCCGACGCTTCAGCGCCGAGCACCAGGGCGCGACCCTGTGGCTGGACGGCCCCTCCCACCGGTCCCGACGGCGTGGAGCCGCCGCTTCCGAGACCGTCCTGACCGAGGGACAGCAGGCCGCCTATGCCTTGACCTGGCAGAAGGTCGGCGACCCGGTCCCGCCCGCACCCGACGCCGACGAGGCCCTCGCCGATACGCTGCGGGTGGGGGCCGACTGGAGCGCCCGTGTCACCTACACCGGGCCCTACCGCGACGCCGTCCTCGGCTCCGTGGCCGTTCTCGGATCCCTCATCCACCGGCCGACCGGCGCGGTCATCGCCGCCCCCACCACCTCGCTGCCGGAGCAGATCGGCGGCGAACGCAACTGGTACTACCGCTACGCGTGGTTGCGCGACTCCGCGCTCACCATCCGGGAACTGCTTCGTGCCGGCCGCTTCCTGGAGCAGGCGCGTGCTTGGCGAGCGTGGCTGGCCGACACGATCGACGACCCCACCACCGCACGGATCATGTACCGGCTCGACGGCAGCAGCGGTCTCACCGAGACCGTTCTGGACCACCTACCCGGTTACGAGGGCTCCCGCCCGGTACGGATCGGCAACAGCGCGGCCGGCCAGCTCCAGCTCGACGTCTTCGGGTACGTCGCGGACACCCTGCTGGCCGCCGACGACTCCGGTCTCGAACCTGATGCCGCCGCCGACGCGCTGTTGCTCGGGCTGGCCGAACTCGTCGCCGCCACCGCCCACGAGCCGGACCGTGGAATCTGGGAGATCCGCGGGCCCGAACGCCACTTCACCCACTCCAAGATCATGGCCTGGGTCGCGATCGACCGGACCGTCCAGCTCCTGCAACGCCGCCCGGACCACGACCGGGTCGCCCTGGTCCGGCTGCGAGCGGTCGCAACGCTCCTCCACGCCACCGTCCTCGCACAGGGCTACGACGAGGAGCGCAACACCTTCACCCAGTCCTACGGCAGCCGCGAACTGGACGCCTCCCTGCTGCTCCTGCCACAGACCGGCTTCCTTCCGCCCGACGACAAGCGGGTGATCGGCACCATCGAGGCAGTCCAACGTGAACTCGCCACCTACGACGGCCTCGTGCTGCGATACCGAACCCAGCCGAGCGCCGACGCCAACGTGGACGGCCTCACAGGTGAGGAGGGCGCGTTCTTCGCGTGCTCGTTCTGGCTGGCCTCCGCGCTCGCGCTGATCGGTCGCACCGGCGAGGCCCGCGAGCGTATGGATGCGCTACTCGCCCTGCGGAACGACGTCGGCATCCTCGCCGAGGAGTACGACCCGGTTACCGGCCGCCAGCTCGGCAACACCCCGCAGGGGCTGAGCCACCTGGCGCTGGTCAACGCCGCCGTCGCCCTCCGTATGCCGTCCGCTCCTCCCCTTCCGAGTCCCCGGGGCGGCACCGTTGCCTCGTTCTGACGACCGATCCATGCCGACCGTCTCCAACAGCATCGACGGCGCCCGCGTTCACCACGCCGTCCAGGCGGGCCAGGTTCGTGACATCCACTTCCACAGCACCGCGCCGCCGCGGCAAGTGCCACGCCAACTCGCAGCAGTCACCAGGGTGTTCACCGACCGCGAGCACGATGTCGCCGTCCTGGACGGGATGCTCGCCGGCCTGCCGGAGGGCACCGCTCCGGTGATCGTCATCACCGGGCCGGGCGGGATCGGCAAGAGTGCTCTGGTCTCGCGCTGGGGCCATCACCAAGCGAAGCGCTACCCGGACGGACAGCTCCTCATCCAGTTGCGCGCGGGAGGCGTCGGCGGCCCGGCGCCCGCCGCCGAGACCGCCCGTTCCCTGCTGCGCGGTCTCGGAGACCAAGACGCACAACAACTTCCATGGCAGGAATCGGACTTGCAGGCACTATGGCGATCCCTCGCCGTCACCCGGCGGCTGCTGGTGGTGCTGGAAGACGCCGCCACCGCCGACCAGGTGGTCCCCCTGATCCCCGCCACCAGCGAGTGCCTGGTCATCGTCACCAGCCGTTCGCCGTTGCCGGCACTCGCCGCTCTCGGTGCTCACCATCACCGCCTGGGCCCACTCGCGCCCACCCACGCTCTCCGGTTGCTCACCCGAATCCTCGGCGAGGACCGGGTGTGCGCCGAGCCAGCCGCCGCCGAGTCCCTCGCCCGTACCTGCCAGGGCATCCCCCTCGCCCTGGGCCTGGCCGCCGGCACGGTGGTCCTCAACCCCGCACGCTCACTCGCCTCCCACACCGCGCTCGCCGCAAGCGGCTTGGACAGTGTCCCCGCAACCGCCACCGTCGCCCTCGCATCGCTACCCGACCCCGAAGCGCGCCTGCTCCGGGACACCGCACTGATCCCCTCGCCCGATCTCGACCACCTCACCGTGGCCGCCGCCACCTCCACGCCCGCCGACCGAACCCTGCAACTGCTGCGCGAACTCGTGGCCCGGCACCTGCTGGAACACACCGGCCACCATCCCGTACGCGGCGACATCTACAGCATCCGCCCCCACATCCGGGAACTGATCCGTGACCAGGCAGACACCCGGCAGCTCGTGGTGCAGCGCTACCTCGATCACCTGATCGCCACCGCCCAGGACACCGTCCAGCGACTCACCCCGCACCACCGCGTCCTGCCGCGCCAACACCGCCACCATCCCACCGAGCCGCTGCACATCACCGACGACCGCACCGCCCTGGAGTGGCTGGAGGCCGTCTCCCCCGCGGTCCTGCCCGCCCTCACCGCCGCCCGCGCCCTCGGCGAGCACCAGGCCGCCACGGTCCTGGTCCACGACATGTGGCCGATGTTCCACCGCCTACGGCGTACCGACCTGAGCCTCGCCTGCCACAAGCTCGGGCTCGACTCCGCACGGATCTGGGGCCACCCCATGGCCATCTATGAGATGACCACCACCCTGGCGATCTCGCACAAACACGTGGGGGAACACGAGGACGCCCTTCGGCTCTACCGGAAGGGCCGCACCCTCGCCGCCGAGGAGCAGGATCTCAACCACATCGCCCAGTGCACGACCGGCATCGGCGCCACCCTGTACGAGGCCGAGCGGTACGCCGCCGCCGAGCCCGAGCTCACCCGCGCCATCGAGCTGTACTCCGGCCTCGAGGACCGGCGTGGCGCCGGCCTCGCCGGAACCCTCCTCGGCTCCGCCACCGCCCGCCAGGGCGACACCGACCTCGGCATCGCCCTGCTCCGGCAAGCCCTCGCCGACCTCGAATCACTCACCCCACCCGACCCCCTGAACGCGGCCCGGGCGAAGGCCTTCCTGGGCGAGGCCCACTCTCTGGCCGACGAGCACGACCTCGCGGCCGGCACCATCGGCATCGCCGTGCAGGAATTCGTGCGCCTCGGCCACCGCCACTGGGCTGCCTACGGCATCGAGTTCCTCGGAGAGGCCGCTCAACGCGCTGGCCTGCCAAGGGTCGCCGAAAGCTGGTACGCCGCCAGCCAGGCCCAGTACCGGAACCTGGGCAGCAGTCGCGATGTGGAACGTCTGCAGAGCCGACTGCTCGCGCTGCTACCCGAGTGACCCTCCTCACCGCCCCGGATGGTTCAGTCCAGAGCTCACGGAATGTGAATCCGCCATGTTCATCACCGCCTCACCCCCAGGCCGGAGATCAGGCCGCTATCTCGGCCCGCAACCGTGCCAGGGCGTCGCCCGCGCGCTCCCGGACCTCGGGCAGGTGACGCCCGGCCCGCACGACGCGCTGGAGCTGGTGCGGCAGATGGTGGAGGGTCGCCCCGTCGACCGCCGTGCCAAGTTGCTGCGCCGCTCCGGTCGGATCCCCCTTCTTCAGCAGCACCTCCCCGGCGGTGATCGCCGCGATGATCTGCCACTGGGAAGTCGCTGCCAGACCGGCGACCGGCGCGTGGTCAAGCTGCCGGACGGCCTCCGCGACGCGGCCCGTGCTCATGAGACCCCGGAGACGGACCTCGTGGAGGGTGAAGTCGGAGAAGAGGGCAGTGGGCGCCGCCTCGTCGAGAAGTCGGCGACCCTCCTCGATCGCGAAGTCGAAGACGGCGGCGTTCCCGGCGGCTCCGGCCGCGCGGGCGAGCAGGACGACCGCCTCGGCTCGTTCGGTGGCGGTGCGAGCGGTGTCTCGGGCCTGCCCGAGCCGGTCAAGCGCACGCAGGTGCAGCCCGGCCTTGCGCAGTTCGTTGCCGTGGTGGCGCAGGGCATTGGCGTGCAGGCCGGGATCTCCCAGGCGCCGGGCGACGTTCAGGCCCTTGCCGGTCCAGCGGGCGGCGGTGGCCAGGCGCTCCTCCGGCAGGACGTGGCCGAGGGCGACGCCGAGGCCGACCCGAGCTCGGGCGAGCAGCCTCAGGGTGTCGAGGTCGGCGTGTCCGTCGGCGGCTCGGGCCTCCAGGCGGGCGACCAGCGGCCACAGCTCTGCGACGGCGGTGGTGGCCTGGCCGACCTGGCGGGCGATCTCGGCCAGGCGCAGCACGGATTCGGCGAGCTGGATCACGAGTTGGTGGTCTCCGTCCGCTTCGTCGGTGATGCCGAGGCAGTGCGGTGGGAGGCCGAGGCGTTCGGCGATGTGGCGCAGGGCGCCGAGGTCGGTGATGGTGCGCGAGCCGGTTTCGATGCGGGAGACGTAGCTGGTGGAGTAGCCGAGGAGGTCGGCGAGTTCCTGCTGCGGGAGCCCGTGGAGTTCTCGGTAGAGCTGGAAGATCTCGGGCAGGGCTCTGCGGCGCAGGATGTCCTGGGCTCTGGGGGTGGTCCAGTGCCAGCGGATGCCGCCGTAGGGGTCGATCCGGGTCACCGGTCAGTCCTGGTGGTGCAGTTCGTACCAGCGGGCGATGGAATCCTTGTAGCCCTGTGGCATGGCCAGGCCGGGCACCTCGTCTCGGTGGAAGAGGCCTGCCTCCTTGTGTTCGTGGCTGACGGCCGGGGCCTGGTCCGCGTCGGTGGCGGTGCAGCCGTAGGTGACGATGAAGACCTGGCGGCCGGGGACCGGCTCGTACATCCACACGTCGAGGAGGGGGCCAGCGGTGGCCGTCCAGCCGCTCTCCTCCTGGATTTCGGTGACGACCCGTTCTTCGGGGGTTTCGGTGCCCTCCAGCTTCCCGCCGGGCAGCTCCCACTCCTGGCGTTCGTTCTTCAGCAGCAGCACCCGCTGCTTTGGGTCGAGCACGACGCCCTTGATGGAGATCGGGAAGGCCTTTGGCACGTAGGGCTGTTCTGTCTCGCTCATCGCTTCTTCCGGGGCGCGTGGGCGGTCACGGGCGTGTCGAAGGTAGCAGTTGTGAACCGGCGCGATGCCCCACAGCCAGGTGATCACGCTTTGACAATCTGTCACTTTCCATCCGGTGACCGGGGCCTGGAGAGTGTGTCGCCTCCCATCCGCTCGGTCCCACGAGGGAGCCTCACCATGCCGTCGTTCGACACCAGTGGCATCAGCAACGACAAGTTCACCGCGGGCGGGCTGGAAGGCGCGGTGCGCCAGCAGGCGGGTGAGGCGTTGCGCGAGGACGGCCTGCTGAGGCTCGCCAGGTTGGGCGGGCGAGACGATGTCCTTCTCGCGGCCGGCCGGTTGATGTCCTCGTTGCGGCAGCACCGGGATGCCGACCCGGACGGTCTCACCGTGATCCGCGACACCGGCCGCCACAGCGGGCGGCCGGGCTTCGCGGGCCTGGGGCGCGGCGCGCTGGCTCTGCACACCGAGTGCACGCAGCATCCGGATCCGCCGCGTCTGCTCCTGCTGGCGTGCGCGCGGGCCGGCGACAGCGGCGGTGAGACCCTGCTGGTGGACGGCCGGGCCGTCCTCGCCGAGCTGACCGTGCAGCACCCTGGCGCCATCGAGGCATTCTCCGCGGAACGGGCCGCCTACTTCGGCGGGTCGAGTGGCCGCTTCGCCCCGGTGTTCCAGCAGTTGCCCGCCGGGCGGTGGCAGTTGCGGCTGCGCCAGGACGACCTGGCCCGGTTCTCGCCCGAGGCCCAGGCACACCTGCCCGCGCTACGCCAGGCCATCGATCGCAACACCCGGCGGCTTCGGCTGGCCCCCGGGCAGGGTGTCGTACTGGACAACCATCGTCTGCTGCACGGCCGCACCGGCTTCTCGGGTGAGCGGCTGATACTGCGGGCGCTGGGCGATCCGGCCCCTGCGCTCGGTCTCGGGACCGGATTCCTCCAGTCGTGCTCCCCTGCCAGCCTCCTCGTCTCTCACGAGGGCTCCGCAGGAGCTTCCGCGGACTCGCTCGCCCTCGGAGGGCAGCCGTCCCTCGACCCGCGGCATCGCCGCCCCACCGACTCCTGGCGATGCGGGGCGCATCCGCGCCCCGGCTCCAGGTCCCGCAAGGGAAACCCTCAAGGAGGAGCCACCATGGCTCAGATGATCCCGGCCGAGACCAAGGCCACCACGGCCGTCGTCAGCGGCGACGAGTTCGACCTCGACGTGCGCACCGTTGAGACCGCCGACGCGGCCAGCCTGCAGGTCCTCACCGACGACGGCTGCGGCTCCACCTGCGGCGCCTGCACCACCGGCGTGCACTGACCCTCCCGGGTGGTTCCCCGGGACCTGCTCCCCGGGAACCCCCCCCCCCCCCCCCCCCCCCCGCAGCCGGCCCCCCGGGACGCCGCCCTGCCCCCACCCCCCCCCCAGGCGCGTATAAACAACA
>NZ_JBHTWX010000091.1:28245-37374 GCF_042792155.1 Kitasatospora sp. NPDC056651
TTTTTTTTATCTGCGACGGGGGCCGCCCCCCCGGGGGCGCTCTCCCCCCCGGGGGGGGTCCCCGGGGCCCGGCCCCGGGGCACCCCCCCGCCCCCTCCCCGCCTCCGTCTCCGAGCCCCGAGGTCCGCAGCGATGCGCACACCCGCTCCCAAAGCCGTCTACCGCGCCGCCAACGCGGCTCTCGTACGCGCCGTCGCCCATCCCGACCTGCCAGTGCCAGCGTGGCCCGACCTCTCAGCCACCGGACCCGCCGCAGCCCTCCAACAGGCACAGTGGCTGCGGGCCCTGTGGGCCGACGCCCACCTCGCCCAGGCCCTCGAACTGGCCAGCCCGGCCCTCACCGATCGCATCGCCCAGCTGATCGGCGGTCCCCAGCCCAACCCGCGCGAAGTTCGGCGTGCCGCGCTCTCCACCGCCCGCTACGTCCTGCGCGCGGTCGGCCGTGCCACCCCGTTCGGACGCTTCGCGGGTGTGCAGGCGGCATCGTTCGGGCCGTCCTGCGTCGTGCGGTGGGGTACCGGACACCACGTTGTCACCAGTGTCTCGGAGTCCCTGATAGCACAGGCTGTCGGCCTGCTGGAGTGCCGCCCCGCCGTGCTGGCGCTGCTGGACGTGACGGCGAACAACACCGTCCAGGTGCGGGGCGAGCGCCTCGTCGTCCCCCACCGACCGGTCCCCCGGGCCGACGGCAGCACTGCCGCGGTCGAGACGACCCTGCGCCGCACCCGCCCCGTCGCCTTCGCCCTCACCGCTGCTCGCCTTCCGATCCGCTTCCGAGAGCTGGTCGACAAGGTCCACACCGAGTTCCCGACCGCAACCGTCGAACAGGTCGCCGGCATGCTGTCCGAGCTCGTCGCCCAGCGTGTGCTCATCACGAACCTGCACGCTCCGGCGACCAGCCCCGACCCGCTCGGACACCTCCTCACGGTCTTGTCGAAGATCAGCGCCGAGCACATCCCCGAGACAGCCGAGATCCTGACGGACCTCCGGACCGCCGGCAATCCTCGTCCGGTCCCCGCCGTCGACCTTCGGCTGGACGCCGACCTGGTCCTCCCCCGCTCAGTGGCCGACGAGGCTGCCCGAGCCGCCCACCTACTGGCCCGGCTCAGTGCCGCGCCCAACGGCACCGCGGCGTGGCGCGCCTACCACCAGCGGTTCTACGAGCGCTACGGCCGCGGCGCCCTGGTGCCGCTGCTCGACGTGGTGGCCGACAGCGGAATCGGCTGGCCCGACGGCTACCCCGGCGCCCGGCCCGCCGACCAGCCACGCTTCGACAAGCGCGACGAGTTGCTCGCCACCCTCGCCCAGCGGGCCGCACTCGACGGCGAGCGCGAGGTCGTCCTCGGCGCAGCGCTGTTGGCCTCCCTCCAGCCAGGCCCGGACGAACCCCGCCTTCCTCCGCACCTGGAAGTCATCGCCCGCGTCCACGCCCGCAGCCGGGCGGCGCTCGACCGGGGCGATTTCCGGTTGGAGGTGGTCGCGGCGTCCCGGGCCGCCGGCGTCTCGGTCGGCCGCTTCCTCCACCTCCTCGAACCCGAGCGCCGGGCTGCCTTCACCACCCTGCTGGCAGACCTCCCGACGATGGACGACCACGCCGTCACCGCACAGCTGTCGTTCCCGCCGCTCGACCCGGCCGGCGGGCACGTCACCCGCAGCCTGCCGACGGGCCGACTGGTGATCAGCCTCGCCGAGCACCGCCCCGCCACCGACGGCGCCCTCGGGCCCGAGGACCTGGCGGTGGGCTGCGACGGGCGGCGCATGTACCTGGCGGCGCCGACGCTCGGTGTCCGGATCGAGGCCACCGCCACCCACGCCCTCAATCTCCGCCACCACACTCCACCGCTCGCCCGGCTGATCACCGAGCTGTCCCGCGCCCAGGCCGCACAGGTCACCCTCTTCGACTGGGGCTCGCTCCACGCGCTGCCCTTCCGCCCCCGGCTGCGGCACCGACGCGTCATCCTCTCCCCCGCCACCTGGCGCCTCACCGCGGCCGAACTTCCCTCCGGCGACGCCTCGCAGCAGCGGTGGAACGAGGCCCTCACGTCGTGGTTGAGCCGGCACCTCGCCCCACGTCACGTGCTGCTCGCCGCCGACAGCCAGGGCCTTCCCCTCGACCTCGACCATCCCGGCCACCGGGTCCTGCTCCGCGACCACCTCCGCTCCGCCCCGCACGCTGTCCTCGTCGAGGAACCCAACCCGGCCGACCTCGGCTGGGCCGATGGACGGGCCCACGAGATCGTCGTCCCGGTCACCGCCACCCGGGCCCCGGCATGGCCGCGCCTGCCCAAGCCCACCCCACACCGGGTCCTGCAGCGAGGCCACGGCGACGCCCCGGGCACCTCCCGCGTGCTCCTCGCCTCCCTCTACGGCGACCTGGAACGCCAGGACACCGTCCTCGCCCGGCACCTGCCCGACCTCCTGGACAGACTCGGCAACCCGAAGTGGTGGTTCGTCCGCTTCCGCGACCCGCGCAACCACCTGCGGCTGCGCATCGCCCTACCCGAGCCCGTCGCCTTCGGCCCCGCCGCCACCGTGATCAGCACCTGGACCGCCGAACTCCACCAGACCGGCCTGCTGTCCGAGGTCGTCTACCCCACCTCCTACACCGAGACCGGACGCTGGGGCGAGGGACCGGCATGGGCAGCGGCAGAAGAAGTCTTCCGCACCGACTCTGCCGCCGTCCTCGCCCAGCTGTCCCAGACCGTGCTGCCTGGTCAGTGGGCGCTGCTCGCCGCCCAGGCGGTCGCCATCACCGCAGGGTTCGCCGGATCGACCACCGCTGGACTGCGCTGGCTCGTCGACAACGTCCCGGCTCAGGCGCCGACCGCCGTACCCAGGTCGGTGTTCCGCGAAGCCGTGCACCTCGCCGACCCCGCCCGCGGCTGGGCGGCGCTGTGTGCCGAACCCGGCGGGGCCGCGATCGTGGATGCCTGGTCCGTACGCCACCGGGCGCTCGACTCCTACCGCTGCTTCTTCCCCGGCTCGCACACCGAAGGCGTGCAGGCGGACGACGTGCTCGGCTCCCTGCTGCACTGCAGCTTCGTCCGCGCGCACCGCATCGACTTCGACGACGAGGCCCAGGTCCTCTACCTGGCCCGGGCCGCCGCCCTCGCCCGCCTGTCGCGGGACGGTGACCGGTGACCGTCCCTCACCCCTCTCTGCGGTTGTCCGACCGGATCGCCGAACTCCTCGCCGACCCCGAGGCCGCAGCGTCCGCCTGGTCGTCACGCCCACAGTGGCGCCAGTCCCTCGCCCACGGCGCACCCGGCATCGCCCTGCTCCACATCGAACGCGCCGCCACCGGCCGAGGCCCGTGGGAACCGGTACGTGCGTGGCTGGCCGTCGCCGCCAAGGGGCCGGTGACCAGCGGCCCGGACAGCTACCTGCACTACGGCGCTCCGGCCTTCGCACAGGCACTCGCCTGCGCCGCGCGGGCACGGCCCGGCTCCTACAGCAGCGCCCTCGCCCACCTGGACGACGTCGTCGCTGACGACGCCCTGCGCCGCTGCGATGAAGCCCTCGCCCGGATCACCCGGGGCGACCTACCGGCGCTGGCCGAGTTCGACGCCATCCGCGGCCTGGCCGGCGTCGGCGCGGTGCTTCTCCGCCGCGACCCGGACGGCGAGGCGATCCACCGGGTCCTCGGCTACCTCGTCCGCCTCACGGCCGACGTGAAGCACAACGGCCGAGCGCTGCCCGGCTGGTGGACCATGGACGGCCCCTCCGGCACGCCGGACGAGCGGTTCCCCGGTGGGCACGCCAACACCGGTGTGGCGCACGGCATCGCGGGCCCGCTCGCCGTTCTCTCCTTGGCGCTACGGCAAGGTATCGAGGTGGACGGTCAGCGCGAGGCGATCCGCACCATCCTGGCCTGGTTGGAGCACTGGCGCGACGGCCACTCCTGGCCATACTGGATCACCCCCGGCCACCTGGACGGCGACGGCGATGCCCGCGCGCCGCTGGCGCCGCAGCGGCCGAGCTGGTGCTACGGCACTGCCGGCGTCGCACGCGCCCAGCAGCTCGCCGCCCTCGCCCTCGACGACTCCCGTCTGCGCCGCGATGCCGAAAGCTTCCTCGCTGCCGCGCTGGTGGACCCGAAGGCGCTCGCCGCAACCACCGACTTGTCGGCCTGCCACGGTTCCGCCGGGCTCGCCCACATCGCCCACCGCGCCGCCTCCGACGCCCTCCCGCACAACGCGGCCCGCCTGCGCTCCGCTGCCTCCCTACTGCTCGACACCGCGCACCCGCCCCGCACCGACCCCGACGAACAGGCGCACCACCTCCTCGAAACGGCCGGGCCCGGATTCCTGGAGGGCGCCGCCGGTACAGCCCTTGCCCTCCTCGCCCCTGCGACCGGCACCATTCCCGCAACCAGCTGGGATGCCTGCCTCTTGACCTTCTGACCAAGGACTCCTTCGATGACCACCGGCTGGATCCAGCACGACCTCACCTTCGCCGACCCCGGCACCGTCGAACAGATCACCGCCCACCACCTGGCCCCCGTCCTCGCCCACGCCCAGAACTCCGGCGCGCTGGACGGCTGGTGGTACATGCGCAAGAAGGGACTACGGCTGCGCTACCGCGCCGCCGCCCCCGCCCCCGTCGTCACCGCGCTCCTGGACACGCTCGCCGAGGCGGGACTCGTCGAGGGCTGGGCAACCGTGGCCTACGAGCCGGAGACCGAGGCGTTCGGCGGCCCCGAGGCCATGGAGACCGCCCACCGGCTCTTCCACGCCGACAGCCGGCACCTGATGGCCCGCGCCGCCAAGCCCGACCCGCCCGCCCTCGGCCGCACCGAGACCTTCGTCGTCCTCGTCTCCGCCATGCTCCGCTCCGCCGGCCTCGACTGGTACGAACAGGGCGACGTCTGGGCCAAGTTCGCCGCCGAACGCCCCGCGCCTCCACCCCTCGCACCCGAACGGGCCGCCACCCTGACCACCAGGATGCACCGCCTCATGACCCTCGACACCCGCCAACTCTCCCGCCCCGGCCAACCGCTCGCCGGACACACCAACTGGGTCGACGCCTTCGAGGAGACCGGACAGGACCTCCTCCGCCTGGCCCGCGACGGCCGCCTCACCCGCGGACTACGCGCCGTCCTCGCCCACCTGATGATCTTCCACGCCAACCGCGCCGGCGTACCCGTCGAGCACCAATCCGCAGCCGCTGCACGCGCGTTGAACACCGTCTTCCATTCCGGCGAGGGCCCCACGCCCTCGCAGCCCACCATCCACACAACCACTAGGGTCGCCCACGTGACTACTCTCAGCAACAACAATGCCACCCCCGTCAAACGGCTGCGCGGCAGCCTCACCGACCGCCTGCTCGCCCAGGGCGCCATCCGTTCAGACGCGGTCGAGGCCGCCTTCCGCACCGTCGCCCGCGAGCACTTCCTGCCCGGCTTCCCCCTGGAGGCCGCCTATGCCGACAACCCCACCTACACCAAGACCGACGGGTCCGGCACCCAGATCAGCGCCGCTTCCCAGCCCGCCATCGTCGCCCTGATGCTGGAGCAACTCGGCGCCCGGCCCGGCCAGCGCGTCTTCGAGGCCGGGGCCGGAACCGGCGTCAACGCCGCCTACCTGGCCACCATCGTCGGCCCCGACGGGCACGTGATCGCCGTCGACGTGGACGACGACCTCGTCGACGGCGCCCGCAAGCACCTCGCGGACGCCGGGATCACCAACGCCGACGTGGTCCTCGGCGACGGCGCCCTCGGCCACCCCGACGCCGCCCCGTTCGACCGGCTGATCGCCACCGTGAGCACCAGCGAGATGCCCACCGCCTGGCTCCAGCAGGTCAAGCCCAGCGGGCGGATCGTCCTGCCGCTGCGTCTGCGCGGCACCGCCTCGCGCACCATCGCCTTCGAACGCGGAGAGAACGGCTGGGTGTCGGTCGACGACCAGCTCGCCGTCTTCATGCCGCTGCGCGGCAGCATGGACGACGCCCGCCGCACCGTCACCCTCACCCACGAGGGCGACCTCACCGTCCAGGTCCACAAGGACCAGACCGACGCGGTCGACGCCGACCTGCTACTCGGCATCCTCGACACCGAGCGCCACGACGTCTGGACCGGCGTCACCATCCCGGCCGGCACCACCTACGAGTACCAGGACCTGTGGCTCGCCCTCACCCTCCCCAACTCCCTGATGCGGATGAGCGTCACCGGCAACGCCCGCGAACGCGGCGTGAACCCCATGTTCGGCTGGGGCGCCATGGCCACCGTGGACGCCGACTCCCTCGCCTACCTCACCCTGCGCCCCGGCGAGCCCGACCCCGACGGCCGCAAGACCTACGAGACCGGCGTCATCGGCCACGGCCCGACGGGCGCCGCCCTCGCCGACCTCGTCGCCGAGCAGATCCGCACCTGGAACACCGGTTTCCGCAGCCGACCCCTGCGCTTCGAACTCCCCGACACCCCCGCCACCGCGGACCCGGCTGCCGGCCGCTTCGTCCTGAGCCGCCCCCACCACCCGATCACCGTCACCTGGGAGTAGCCCGCGTGCACCCGACCGGACCGATCGCCCAGCGCTTCCCGCTGGTCGCCCGCCACCGGCCCGCGTGCCTGCCCCTCGACGCCCGTGTCGGCCGGCTCACCAAGCTGGCCGACACGGCCTCCCGGCAAGCCGACCCGGGCCTCGCCTCCACCGTCTTCAACCAGGCAGCCCTCCTCGCCTCCGACCTCGGCCTCCCCGACTACGCCCGCGAACTGTGCCACCGCCACGCCGCCCTTTACCTCACCCGCGGCCCACTCCCCGCGATGAGCGCCATCCGCGGCCTGGAGCCGATCGTCAACCTCGCCCGCCTCCACATCCGCGCCGGCCACCACCAACACGGCCACCAGCTCCTCCTCGACCTCTATCGCGCCGTCGCCACAGCCGCCGAGACCACCCTCGACGGCATCACCGTCCCCACCCACCTCACCGAGACCGACCAGCAGCGCCACGAAGTCCGCAAGTGGCTGTGGCGCGTCGTCATTGCCGACGGCACCCGCGCCCTCACCACCGCCGGCCGCTGGACGGACGCGCTGCACCACGTCGAGGCGCATCGCGGCATCGGCCAGCGCATCCTCGACGGCCGCCAAGTCGCCGTCCTCGCCTCAATGACCAACAATGACCTGCCCGGCGCCCTCGCCCTGCTGGCCGCCACCGAGCCGGGCGAGCCGTGGGAGGACGCCGTCACCGCTGTGCTCACCGCCCTGTGCCGCCCCGGCGACCGGCACACCGCCGAGACCGCGATCGACCACTACCTCACCCTCGAACCGGACGAGGGCCTGACCGTCTTCACCACCCGCCTCGCCCTGACCGCGATCGACGCCGCCGGCCCGGACACCTCCGCCGACCGAAGCCTGATCGAGCAGCTCTGCCGCCGGGCGGGCGAGACGGGCGACGGCTACGCACTGCGCGACCTCCTCTCCCACCCGGACATCCGTGACCGCCTCGATCCCGGCCGGACAGCCGAACTCGCACAGGCCCTCGCCGCCTGCGCGCTCGGCTCCGCCACCCTCCCCGAGCCACTCCGCGACCAGCTGGAGGCCGCCCTCGCCGACGCCCGGGACGTGCTCGAAAGACTCCCGTTCGGCCTGGGCTCACCCGGGGGCAACCCACTTGAACGCCGCACTCGAACAGCTCCATCATCGGATGTCTCCAGCTCCTGGCGTTCATGAACTCAGCTCCACAGAAGCAGGCTTGAACACCCAAGCTCGCCCGCCCGCACGGCGGTTGTGGTCGCAGGCGCTGCGTGAAAACCAACTTCCCAACCACCCGCGCCCCGTCCCGCAAGGCCGACACCCCCGTCTCGGCAAACCGCTCGCAGTAGCAGCCATCGCCGCCGTACCGTACGGGGTGTCCGGCCAGCTCGTTGGCCAACGAAAGGGAGGATGGAAAGGTTGGACGAGCGAAAGTTCGCAGACATGGCGCGCCAGTTCGTGCATTCGAGCCTTGATTCATGGCGACGCTCGCAGGATCAGGCGTTTGCCGTGCTCCACGCGGGCATCGGGTGCGAACATCTTCTCAAGGCCCTGCTGTGCCACCACGATCCGCTGCTCATCTCCGACAAATCGGACTGGGCCCATCGCTTCCACGCACTCGGCCACGGCGATGCGCCCGGTGTGAAGCCTCTCAACGAGGCGAAAACCATCGGCATCGTCGAGGCCTTCCGGCTCTCGACGGTCTTCATGCGGGGCCGGATGCCCATCACTGAGCAGGCGTTCCGGCCGGTCGCCGACGCTCGTAACAGCGTCGCCCACTATGCCTACCACGACGAGAAGGCCGTCAGGGCGGTGCTGGAAATCAGCCTTCGGGTCGTGGAAGCTGTGCGTGCCGAACTCGACCTTGACTCAACCGCCTTCTGGGGCGAGTACCAGAGCACGTTCATCGACCTGGACAAGGTGGCGGCAATGCCTGGCCCGTCAGGTCAGGTCGGCTGGCCGTCGCTCGAAGTCGCCGCCGAAGAGCAGGCGCTCGTCGAACGAGCTGCCGCCCGTTCGGTACTCAGCGCGGCTCTGGCAACGGCCATCGAGCTGTCACCCCGGGGGTTCACGGATTGTGCCGACAACCGCCAGCACGACATGGCTCTCACGGCTCTGGTGACGGGCCTCCGTGTCGCCGGCGCTCGGGCGCGCCAGTCCGCGACAGATCTGCTTACGAGGTACGAGGTACTGCCGTTCCCAGCCCAGCCGGATGCTACGCACGCTGTCCCGGGCATCAACCAGAAGGCGCAGATCTCCATGGCGGTGAGGGTGCTCATCTCTTCGAGCGTCATTGCCGGGTTGGCCGACATCGCCCGTGCCGAACACCCCGGCCTACCAATTCTAAAGATCGTTCACACCGACCTCTCCGGGTGGATGCGTGACAACCAAGGCGCTGACGACGGCTACCTCGGCTGGAGAGAATGCCCAGCCTGCGGGTACAGCGGTACCGCGGTAGGGAACCTCACCGCCGTGCCCTGCGCATGTTTCGACGAGGACTGCGAGCATCCGGGCCATCAAGTCGATACTGGCATTGCCGAGTCGTTCTCCTGCATGTTCTGCGGACTAGTACTCCAGCCGCACTTCGTGATCACGTAGCGAGTCGTCGCAGGTAGTGGCTGTGGCGGGCTCTGCCTTGGTGCACTCGTCGCCACATCGAC
>NZ_JBHTWX010000092.1:0-36528 GCF_042792155.1 Kitasatospora sp. NPDC056651
GGGTTCGCCCCCCCCCCCCCCCCCGGCCCCCCCCCCCGGGCCCCCCCCCCCGCGGGGGCGGCCCCCACCGCCGGAGGACGGCGGGATCGAAGGTGTTACGCCACGGGCTGCTTGGCGCTCGCGCGGCGCTTGGCCCGGTAGAGCAGCAGTCCGCCGACGGTCATCAGACCGCCCCCGGCCAGGGCCGCGACCCCGGCCGGCGAGCCGGCCTCCGGCAGCTTGCCCGGGCCGCCGCCGTGCGGCGGAGCCGGGTGCTCACCGGGGTGGCCAGGACGGCCCGGGTGCGTGGGGCAGCCCTTGCCGCCGCCCTTGTGGTCGCCCCCCTTCGGGGGGCAGGCCTCGACGGTGATGCAGAGATCGACCGGCGGGCTCTGCACCAGCCGGCCCTGCGGGTCACGGGCAGTGGCCGTGGCGGTGTTGGTGACGTGTCCGGCCTTGGCGTCCGCCTCGGTCACGGTGTACGTGCCGTGGCAGGTGGTGCTCTGCCCGGGATCGAGGATGGTCACGTCGCAGGTCACCTGCCGGACGCGGTCGTCGTCGACGGCCAGCTCGGTCACCGTGGTGGAACCGGTGTTGGTGACGGTGTAGGTGTAGGTGATGGTGTCGCCGGGCCGCGCGTTCTCGGTGACGTCGGCCCGCTTGGTGATGGTCAGCGCGGCCGTCGGGGAGACGACGTCGACCGTCGCGTCGGCCGGCGGGCTCTGGACCGGCCGGCCCTGCGGGTCGGTGCCGTTGGCGCGGGCGGTGTTGGTGACGTGTCCGGCCTGGGCGTCCGCCTCGGTCACGGTGTACGTGCCGTGGCAGGTGGTGCTCTGGCCGGGGTTGAGGGTGGTGGTGCCACAGGTCACGGAGGTGACGCGGTCGTCGCTCACCGTGATGCCGGTGACCGGCGCGGTGCCGGTGTTCGTGACCGTGTAGGTGTAGTGCACGGTGTCACCGACGTGGAACGGTCCGGCGCTGTCCGCCTTCTTCGACAGGCTGAGCTGTCCGGCACCGACGACGGTGACCGTCTCGTCGGCCGGCGGGCTCTGCTCGGTCCGGCCTTCCGGGTCGGTCCCGGTGGCGACGGCGGTGTTGGTGACGTGTCCGGCGGTGACGTCGGCCGCGGTGATGACGTAGCTGCCGTGGCAGGTGGTGCTCTGACCGGGGTTGAGGGTGGTCGTGTCACAGGTGACCGGGGTGACGTGGTCGTCGGTGACGGTGATGCCGGTGACCGGCGCGGTGCCGGTGTTGGTGACGGTGTAGGTGTAGTGGACGGTGTCGCCGAGGTGGAACGGTCCGGCGCTGTCCGCCTTCTTCGACAGGCTCAGCTGGGCCACGCCCACGACGGGGACGGTGGCTTCGGCCTGGGGGCTCTGCTCGGTCTGGCCTTCGGGGTTGGTCCCGGTGGCGTGGGCGGTGTTGGTGACGTGTCCGGCGGTGACGTCGGCCGCGGTGATGACGTAGCTGCCGTGGCAGGTGGTGCTCTGACCCGGGGTGAGGGTCGTCGCGTCGCAGGTGATCGAGGTGACGCGGTCGTCGGTCACCGCGAGGTTGGTGACCGGTGCGGTGCCGGTGTTGGTGACGGTGTAGGTGTAACTGACCGTGTCGCCGAGGTGGAACGGTCCGACGCTGTCCGGGACCTTCGCGAGGGTCAGTTGCACGACGCCCGCGACGGGGACGCTGGCCTCGGCCGGCGGGCTCTGGACGGTCTCGCCGTCAGGCCCGGTGCCGTTGGCGTGGGCGGTGTTGGTGACCTGGCCGGCCGTGACGTCGGCCGCCGTGATGACGTACGTGCCGTGGCAGGTGGTGCTCTGACCCGGGGTGAGGGTCGTCGCGTCGCAGGTGATCGAGGTGACGCGGTCGTCGGTGACGGTCAGGTTGTTCACGACCGCCGTTCCGGTGTTGGTGACGGTGTAGGTGTAGCTGACCGTGTCGCCCAGGTGGAACGGTCCGACGCTGTCCGGAACCTTCGCCAGGCTGAGCTGCGCGACGCCCGCGACGGGGACGGTGGCTTCGGCGGGCGGGCTCTGGACCGGCTGGCCTTCGGGGCCGGTGCCGTTGGCGTGCGCCGTGTTGGTCACGTGCCCGGCCGCGACGTCGGCCACGGTGATGACGTAGCTGCCGTGGCAGGTCGCGCTCTGGCCGGGGTTGAGGGTGGTGGTGTCACAGGTCACGGAGGCGACGTGGTCGTCCGTGACGGTGATGCCGGTGACCGGCGCGGTGCCGGTGTTGGTGACGGTGTAGGTGTAGTGGACGGTGTCGCCGAGGTGGAACGGTCCGACGCTGTCCGGAACCTTCGCCAGGCTGAGCTGCGCGACGCCCGCGACGGGGACGGTGGCTTCGGCCTGGGGGCTCTGCTCGGTCTGGCCTTCCGGGTTGGTGCCACTGGCGACGGCGGTGTTGGTGACGTGTCCGGCGGTGACGTCGGCCGCGGTGATGACGTAGCTGCCGTGGCAGGTCGCGGTCTGACCGGGGTTGAGGGTGGTGGTGCCGCAGGTGACCGGGGTGACGTGGTCGTCGGTGACGGTCAGGTTGGTGACCGGTGCGGTGCCGGTGTTGGTGACGGTGTAGGTGTAGGTGACGGTGTCTCCGAGGTGGAACGGTCCGACGCTGTCCGGGACCTTCGCGAGGGTCAGCTGCACGACGCCCGCGACGGGGACGGTGGCCTCGGCGGGCGGGCTCTGGACCGGCTGGCCTTCGGGGCCGGTGCCGTTGGCGTGCGCCGTGTTGGTCACCTTGCCGGCGGTGACGTCGGCGGCCGTGATCACGTAGCTGCCGTGGCAGGTGGTGCTCTGGCCGGGATTGAGGGCCGTGGTGCCGCAGGTGACCGGGGAGACGTGGTCGTCGCTCACCGTGATGCCGGTGACCGGTGCGGTGCCGGTGTTGGTGACGGTGTACGTGTAGGTGACGGTGTCCCCGAGGTGGAACGGTCCGACGCTGTCCGGGACCTTCGCGAGGCTGAGCTCCGCGACGCCCACGACGGGGACGGTGGCTTCGGCCTGGGGGCTCTGCTCGGTCTGGCCCTCGGGGTTGGTGCCACTGGCGACGGCGGTGTTGGTCACGTGCCCGGCGGTGACGTCGGCGGCCGTGATGACGTAGCTGCCGTGGCAGGTCGCGGTCTGACCGGGGTTGAGGGTGGTGGTGTCACAGGTGACCGGGGAGACGTGGTCGTCCGTGACGGTGAGGTTGGTGACCGTGGCCGTTCCGGTGTTCGTCACCGTGTACGTGTAGCTCACGGTGTCGCCGAGGTGGAACGGTCCGACGCTGTCCGGAGTCTTCGCGAGGGTCAGCTGCACGACACCCGCGACCGGGACGCTGGCCTCCGCCGGCGGGCTCTGCACCGGCTCGCCCCCCGGGCCGGTGCCGTTGGCGTGGGCGACGTTGGTCACCTTGCCGGCGGTGACGTCGGCCGCCGTGATGACGTAGCTGCCGTGGCAGGTGGTGCTCTGCCCCGGAGTCAGGGTCGTGGTGCCGCAGGTGACCGGCGAGACGTGGTCGTCCGTGACGGTCAGGTCGGTGACGGTGGCCGTCCCGGTGTTCGTCACCGTGTACGTGTAGGTGACGGTGTCGCCGAGGTGGAACGGGCCGGTGCTGTCCGGAACCTTCGCCAGGCTGAGCTCCGCGACACCCACGACGGGGACGGTGGCCTCGGCAGGCGGGCTCTGGACCGGCCGCCCCTCGGGGCCGGTGCCGTCGGCGACGGCGGTGTTGATCACGTGTCCGGCGGTCACGTCGTCGGCGGTGATGACGTAGCTGCCGTGGCAGGTCGCGGTCTGACCGGGGTCGAGGGTGGTGGTGTCACAGGTCACGGAGGTGACATGGTCGTCGGTCACGGTGATTCCCGTGACCGGCGCGGTGCCGCTGTTGGTCACCATGTAGGTGTAGGTGACGGTGTCCCCGAGGCGGAACGGGCCGGTGCTGTCGGCCCTCTTGGTCAGGAGCAGTTGGGCCTCTCCCACGACGGGGACGGTGGCCTCGGCAGGCGGGCTCTGCTCGGTCAGGCCCTCGGGGTTGGTCCCGGTGGCGTGGGCGGTGTTGGTGACGTGTCCGGCGGTGACGTCGGCGGCCGTGATGACGTAGCTGCCGTGGCAGGTGGTGCTCTGGCCGGGGTTGAGGGTCGTGGTGCCGCAGGTGACCGGGGAGACGTGGTCATCGGTCACCGCGAGGTTGGTGACGGTGGCCGTCCCGGTGTTGGTCACCGTGTACGTGTAGGTGACGGTGTCCCCGAGGTGGAACGGTCCGACGCTGTCCGGGACCTTCGCGAGGGTCAGTTGCACGACGCCCGCGACGGGGACGCTGGCCTCGGCCGGCGGGCTCTGCACCGGCTGGCCTTCGGGGTCGGTACCGATGGCGTGGGCGATGTTGGTCACCTTGCCGGCGGTGACGTCGGCGGCCGTGATGACGTAGCTGCCGTGGCAGGTGGTGCTCTGGCCGGGGTTGAGGGTCGTGGTGCCGCAGGTGACCGGGGAGACGTGGTCATCGGTCACCGCGAGGTTGGTGACGGTGGCCGTCCCGGTGTTGGTGACCGTGTAGGTGTAGGTGACGGTGTCCCCGAGGTGGAACGGTCCGACGCTGTCCGGGACCTTCGCGAGGCTCAGCTGGGCCACGCCCACCACGGGCAGCGTCACCTCGGCGGGCGGGCTCACCACCGTCTCCCCTTGCGGGTTGGTGCCGGCCGCTTCGGCCCTGTTGACGACGTGGCCGAGCGCCAGGTCGGCGTCCGTCACGACGTACGTGGAGTGGCAGGTGGTGCTCTGGCCGGGGTCGAGGGTGGTCGCGTCACAGCTGACCGGCGTGGCGTGGTCGTCGGTGACGAAGAGGTCGTGGAGCACCGTCGAACCGGTGTTGGTGACGGTGTAGGTGTAGTCGACGATGTCCCCGACGCGGACCGGGCCGGCGGTGTTCGCCCTCTTGTCCAGGCTGATCGACGACGGGCCGATCACGGTGACCGTGGCCTCGGCCTCCGGTGAGGTGACCGGCTCGCCGTTCGACGTCCCGGTGGCGACGACGCGGTTGACGACCTTCCCGTTCAGAGCGTCCTCCGGGGTCACGACGTAGGTGCCGTGGCACTTGGTCATGTCGCCGGGGCTGCCCCTCGGGGCCAGGGTGGTGGTGTCGCAGGTGATCCCGGTGACCCTGTCGTCCGTCAGCATGAGGTCGGTGATCTCGGTTCCACCGGTGTTGGTGACCACGTAGGTGTACGGGACGGTGTCGCCGACGTGGAAGGGCTCGGGCGCGTCGACGTGCTTGGTCACCTCCAGCCCCGGAGGTGCCACCACCGGCACGTCCTCCGAGGACGGTGGCGAGGTGACCGGGCCTTCGTCGGTGGTCCCGGTGGCCTGGGCCGTGTTGGCGACGTGGCCGGCGCCGGCGTCCGCGGCGGTGACCAGGTACGTCGCCGTACACGTCACCGTCTCCCCGGGGGCCAGGGTGCTCACCGGGCAGCTGACCGGCCCGACCTTGGGGTCGTTGACGGCCAGGTTGGTGATCGGCACGTTCCCGGAGTTGGTGACGACGAAGTCGTACGGGATCGGGGTGCCCACCGTGATCAGCCCGGGCAGCGGCTGGTGGGCCTGCTTGACCAGGTTCAGCTGGGGCAGCGGCACGTCGGTGTTGATCACCACGTTGCGGATCAGGTGCACGTCGGTGAACAGGCCGGTGGAACCGGCGAAGCCGAACTTGTACGTGGAGGTGAGCGGTTGCGGTGCGGGTGTCTGGAGCACCTGGTGCGAGCCGGTGCCGTCGTTGAAGTCGACGGAGACCGTCAGCACCGGGGAGGGCGCGGGCGTCAGGTGCACGTTCACCCGGCGGCGCGAGGGCTCCAGCAGGTTCTCCGCCTCGACCGGCGTCACGCCGGGCGGCAGTGAGGTGAGCGGGCCCTGGAGCTTCCCGGGCAGGGTGGAGGGCCACGGGCCGCTGGTGGTGAAGTTGCTGGTCGTCGCGGTCAGGAAGCAGTAGCCCTCGAGGCCGTCACCCGGTCCGCGGAGGGTGATCATGTTGGCGCCGGGCGCGGGGATGCGGAAGCCGGTGCCGGCGGGGGACCGCGTGGTGCAGCCGTTTCCGCGCTGCTCCCAGTCGCCGAAGTAGTTGCCGAGGACGTCGAGCCCGACGCCCAGGTAGCCGCGGTCGACACCGGGCAGGAAGGTGAGGTTCGGATCGTCGTCGGGCAGCTTCTGGGCGTAGCCGAGGCTGCCGCCGAAGGCGCCGGGGTGGGTGAGCGAGACATCGCCGTTGACCAGGAAGAAGGAGATCCCGTCGGCCGGGGTGGCGGGCGTGGTGCTGCCGTACTGCCACTGGTCGAAGGACACGTCCAGGCCGGCGCCGGCCGGCAGGGCCTGGTTGAAGAGGACCGCTCCGCTCTGGTCGTTGTTGGAGTCGGTGATCCGCAGGTAGCCGTGGGGCGCGGAGTCCAGCGGCGGCACCGGGCCGGTCTCGGGGACCGGGCAGCCACCCAGGGGTCGACCGTCCGGCCCGATCGCCGAGACCGGCGCGCCGGTGAGGCAGGCAGCGCCGACGGCGACGAACCGGTCGTCGGCGGTGGCGCCGGTGAAGGTCTCGTGGAGTAGCGGGGTGCCGGTCGCCCGGACCCGCTCCGGCAGCGCCGCGGCGGCGGGGTGGTTGGGCGGGGCGACGGCGTGGGCCAGTGAGGCCGTGAGGCCGGCGCCGAGCAGGCCCAGGGTGGCCGCAGCGCTGATGAAGCGGGCCGTTCGGGATCGAAGCCGTGACGGTCCGCGGGAATGTCTCGTCATGTCGGTTAATATGCGCGGACGCTACAACCAGTTATCGCTGTGTACTGTCAGTGGACCTATGGAATAGCTCGGATGAACGAGTGTCGGATCCGCTGCGCCTGGGCAATGGTCGCGGCCGGTCGCGGGGGGTGGCATGACCTGGCGGAATCATTCCAATCACCCCAGCTCGGCGCTGTGGTATGGTCGCCGACGCCGAGTATGACTGCGACTCAGGGAGGTGAGCCCCATTACCGGACTGTCCGAGCGGGTGCTCCCGGAGCGCGGCCGTGCGGGCGCCTAGCCGCGCATAGCGCGGACGGCGCGCCGACGCGGTGTCGGCCCCCGCGGGAGCCCTGACGGAGTGGTTCGTCCTACTCCTGTTTCTTTCCCCCAAGGGGTTCTCTTGCCGGTCTTCTCCTCCGCCTCCCTCCGTTCCTCCGTGGTCTCCCGGCTGCGCGCCGCCGGTTGCGTGTTCGCCGAGGACGAGGCGCGGATCCTGCTCTCCGCCGCCGCCTCGCCCGCCGACCTGGCCGCCATGGTCCGCTCCCGCGCCGACGGGCGGCCGCTCGAACACGTCGTCGGCTGGGCCGAGTTCGCGGGGCTGCGGATCGCCGTCGACCCGGGCGTGTTCGTGCCGCGCCGACGCAGCGAGTTCCTGGCCGCCACCGCCACCACACTGACCACCCTGGGCGCGGTGGTGCTCGACCTGTGCTGCGGCAGTGGCGCACTGGGCGCGGCGGTCGCGGCCACGGCGGCGCACCCGGTCGAGCTGTACGCGGCTGACATCGATCCGGGCGCGGTCCGCTGCGCCCGCCGCAACCTCACCGGCGCCGGGGCCCGGGTCTTCGAGGGCGACCTGTTCACGGTCGTGCCCCCGACACTGCGCGGCCGCGTCGAGGTGCTGATCGCCAACGTCCCGTACGTGCCGACCGGCGACCTCGGCCTGCTGCCGTCCGAGGCGCGACTGCACGAGGCCCGGCCCGCGCTGGACGGCGGGGCGGACGGGCTGGACGTGCTGCGGCGGGTGGTGGCCGAGGCGCCGGGGTGGCTGGCGCCGGGCGGGTCGCTGCTGTTCGAGACCAGCGAGCGGCAGGCGCCGACGGCCCTGGCGGTGACCAGGGCGGCCGGGCTGACGGCGGCGGTGACCCGGGAGGAGGACCTGGACGCCACCGTGGTCATCGCCACGCCGCGCTGAACTTCCGCGCGAAGCAGGGAAGTTCACGTTCCGACCGGAAGCCGTGGGCCCGGCCACCGTTCCCCTGCGCCGGTGGCCGGGCCCGCGGCTTCCGGGCCGCCGGATCCGGTCAGAGGTGGGTGCCGTACACGTGGTCCACCGGGATGCTGAGCAGCACCCGGCGGTCGGAGACCATCACCCGGCGGTACTCCGCCCAGTCGGGGTGTTCGCCGGCGGCGCGGCGGTAGTAGGCCACCAGCGCCTCGACCTCCGGCCCCTCGGGGTCGGTGCCCGGGCCGGTGAGGGAGGCGACGCCCTCGGCGGTGGCCCAGGAGCGGCCGTCCGGTCCGGTCACCTCCAGGCTGACCCTGGGGTCCCGGCGGAGGTTGGCGGTCTTGGCCAGCCCGTCCCGGGTGGAGATCAGGAGGGTGTTCGCCTCCCGGTCGTAGAACGGCAGGACGGGGGAGAGCTGGGGTCGGCCGTCCGCCTTGATGGTGGCGAGGACGCCGAGGCGGCTCTCCGCGAGCAGCGCGTACGGGTCGAAAGGTGTGGTGGTCATGGGGGCATCATCGGCCTTCACACCGGTGTGAAGGCAAGGTCCGGCAGGCGTGTTGGGGAGGGAGGGCCCGTATGACGGTATGACGGGCGGAGTGACCACCGGGTGGGCCGGTACGGAAAGTTCGGAATCCGCCGTGATGTCCGGCACCGCCCGTTAGGGTCGGTCAGGACGGACATGTCGGTCCGCACCTTCGAGCCGATTCGAACCGAGGGGACACCGCACGATGGCACGCCGACGCAGGCCGGTGGAACTGCTGGAGTACTCCGACGACCTCCACCTGGAGGACGTCACCCCGCTCGCGGCCTTCCTCGCCGCCCGCCTCCGGGAGCTGGCCGAGGCCCAACCCGAGGGCACCGGCGCCCGGTTCGCCGCCGAGCGGCTGGCGGCCGTCACCGCCCGGGACTGCATCTTCCTCTCCGACATCCTGGGGGCCTGGGAGGACGCGATCCTGGAGGGCCGGGCCGACGAGCCCGGCTGGACCCAGCGGAGCCGCCAGGACTGCGTGCTGTGGTGGGAGCGGCTGTGCCGGACGGCCGAGGAGTTCGGCGACCACCCCGACCACCGGTCCCGGTGGCGCCCGCTGCGGTTCAGGAACCTGGCGCACGCGGAGTTCATGGAGGGCCTGACCGACCGGGCGGGCGGCGTGTACCGGGGCGGCGCGCACCCGTGACCCCCGGTCGGCCGGGCGACGGCCCCGGCCCGGCTGTCGGCACCGGCTGGTACGGTCGCGCGAATGAGCGGAACCGTGCCCTACACGGGTGAGGAGAAGGAGAGCCTCCGGGCGGCGCTGGACCGGCACCGCGACGCGGTGCTGTGGAAGGTGGAAGGCCTGGACGACGAGCAGTTGCGGCGCCCGATGACGCCCTCCGGGACCAACCTGCTGGGGCTGGTGAAGCACCTCGGCGGCGCCGAACTCGGATGGTTCCGGCAGACGTTCGGCCGCGAGATGGGCCCGCTGCCGTTCGACATCGACGCCGACGACTCCTCCGACATGCGGGTCGAGTCGCACGAGTCGACGGCGGACGTCCTGGCGTTCTACGCGCGGGCCCGGGCGGCCTCCGACGAGACGATCCGGGAGCTGGCGCTGGACGACCTCGGCACCTCCTGGTGGGGCAACGAGGTCTCGCTGCGCTGGGTGCTGATCCACATGACCACCGAGACGGCGCGGCACGCCGGGCACATGGACATCCTGCGGGAGCTGATCGACGGCGGGACCGGGGACCACGACCGGAGCTGACCGGTCCCGCGCCGGCCCGGGCCGCGTCGGCGCTGACGAACAGTCAGCGTGAAGCGGCCCGGGGGAGTTCGGCGTGGCGGACGGCAGGGGAGCCGAAGGCGAGGGCGGCGCCGAGGCAGGACACGGCGCCGCAGGCCACGAAGACCGGGGCGGCTCCCCAGACGCCGATGGCTGCGCCGACCAGCGGGCCGATCAGGCGGTGGCGGCGGATGTAGCGCAGGCCGTCGAGGAGTGCGGCGCGCGCACCGCCGGACCGGGGCGCGGAGTCACTCGAAGGCCGTGCGAGCGGGCTGATCCGGACCGTGAGCAGGAGCGGCAGTGAGAGCGCGAAGAGCAGGCCGGCCACGGCGAACGCGGCGGCCGGGCCGCCCAGGCCCATCGCGAGGCCGCCGAGCGGCGGGCCGGCGATCTGGCCGAGGCGCATCGACAGTGAGCGCAGGCCGGTGACCCGGGCCAGCTGGTCGGGGGTGGTGATCCGGGGCGGGAGGGCGCCCACGGCGGGGACGAACAGGGCGTCCACGGCGCCGAAGACGAGCGCGACCACCACCAGGAGCCAGAGCGCGGGCGGCCGTGCTCGCCGAGGGGCCAAGCTCGCCGAGGGGTCGTGCCCGCCGGGGGTGTGGGCCGCGGTCAGCGCAGGGTGACCTCGCGGGGGCCGTTGAAGGGGGCCAGGGACAGGACGGTCCTCGGGACGCGCAGCGCGTCGTGCTCGGTGAAGAGGCGGCGGACGGCGGAGAGGTCGACGGCACCGACGGTCAGGTGGGCGACCTCGTCGTACGGGGCGTGGGGCGTGTTGGTGGAGGCGGTGCCCCAGGTGTCCCAGAGGAGGGTCTCGACCTTGTTCAGGGCGGCGAGGTCGAGCCGGGTGGAGTGGGCGACGAACCACTCGCCGTTGAGCGGGCCCTGCTCGGGCGGGTGGACGCCGAAGGAGCCGGCGGCGGCCCGGCCGGTGCGGATGGTGTGCCAGGCCCGGCCGGCGACCAGGAAGCGGTCGCGGGGGACGTCCATCGGGTCGAAGTCCACCCGCCAGGCGGCGGCGATCCTCGGGTCGGTCAGCTGCGGGTCGGCGAGCAGCCAGCCGCGCCGGTCGTGCCAGTACTCGGTGACCACGTGGTCGGCGTGGAAGCCGTCCGGGCCCAGGTAGTCGGCGAAGCCGCAGCGCAGCCGGGCCGGGACGCCGACGTGGCGCAGGAAGGAGCAGTGCAGCAGGGCCAGATCGCGGCAGACGCCGACGAAGCGGTCGGCGGGGGCGCGGGGGTGGCTGAGCGGGGCCGGGTCGCGCTCGGTGATGAGGTTCAGGATGTCGTCGAGGTACCGGGTCTCGGCGTCGTGGTGGAGCCGGTCCGCCGGAATGGCGTGGTGGAACAGTCCGCCTTCGAGGCGGTGGATGATCAGGTCCCGCGCCATCCGGGCGAGTCGGCGCGGATCGTTGGGCAGGGCGGTGTAGCGGGAGAGGTGGGCACCGGGGGCGGAGAACACGCTCTGCCCGAGGTAGAAGGCGGGGAAGTCGGCGGAGGGCACGGGAAACTCCCATGGGGATTCGGCCGCATGATCGATGGCTGGGCCGCTGGTCCTCACCGTGGCAAATTTTCACGGTGATTGTCCAGAAGAGCCGGGCGGGAAGCGGTGGTTCGGCGGAGCGAGGGTGGTCCGACGGGCGGTCCGACGGGCGGCCCGACGGGCGTTCCAGGGCTGTCGACGATCCCGGACGGCGCGCGGGAAGGAACGTCCCTGCACGTCCATGGCGCGCCCACGGGGTGCAATGGGCGGCACCTGGCACATCGTCAACAGGAGAGGACTGCCGGTGAAGACGGAGACCGAGGGCGCGGACCCGGTCCGGGTGCTGGACGTGACGAGCGCCGACTACCGTCGGGCGTTCGAACTGTTCCTGGCCGGGACGGACGAGAAGCCGATCACCCACGCCCGGCTGGGCGAGATCGCGGCCGCCCTGCCGCACCGCCGGGTCCTGCTGGACCTCGGCGCGGGCGACGGCCGTACCACCGCCTACCTGGGCCGCTCCTTCGGCCGTACGATCGCGGTGGAGCCCAGCGCGGCGATGCGCGAGAAGCTCCGCACGGCCTGCCCCGACGCCCTGGTCCTGCCGGAGCCCCTGGACCGGGTCCGCCCGCCCGAGCCGGCCGACCTCGTCCACCTCTCCCACGTGCTTTACTACGTGCCCGAGCCGGACTGGCCCGACACCGTCGGCCGCGCCCTGGACTGGACGGCCCCCGGCGGCACCCTGCTGGTCGTCCTCCAGAACCCGGAGAGCCCCTGCATGCGGATGGCCGCGCACTTCACCGGCGTCCGCTACGACCTCGGCCCCCTCGCCGACCGCCTGCGCGAGCGGCATCCGGAGCACGACTACGCCCTGGAGACGCTCGAACTCCACTACCGAACACCGGACTTGTCCGAGGCGGTGGACGTCGCCGAGTTCATGGTCAACGTCGCCGACCTGGCCGCCCTCGACCTCCGCCCCTCCCGCGCGGCCCTGACCGCCTACGTCCGGGAGCACTTCACGCTCCCCGCCGGCGGCTACGCCATCGGCCACACCCAGGACATGCTCATCGTCCGCCGCGCCGCCCGGGCCTGACCCCGCCCCCGCCTCGCGTCCCGCCCCTCGTCCCGTGCCCGTCCCGCCCCGCCCCGATCAAGGACCCCCACCATGCCCGATCACGCCCCGTCCTACCGCGACCTGCGCGCCGTGGTGATCAACTGCACCCTCAAGCGCTCCCCCGAACGCAGCCACACCCAGGGCCTGATCGACGTCAGCACCGGCATCCTGGAGCGCCAGGGCGTCGCCGTCGACGTCCTGCGCGCCGTGGACCTCGACATCGCCACGGGCGTCTGGCCGGACATGACCGAGCACGGCTGGGAGACCGACGAATGGCCGGTGGTCTACTCCCAGGTGATGGCCGCCGACATCCTCACCCTGGCCGGCCCGATCTGGCTCGGCGACAACTCCTCCGTCATGAAGAAGGTGATCGAGCGGCTCTACGCCTGCTCGTCGATCCTCAACTCCCATGGTCAGTACGCCTATTACGGCCGGGTCGGCGGCTGTCTGATCACCGGCAACGAGGACGGCGCCAAGCACTGCGCGATGAACGTCCTCTACAGCCTCCAGCACCTGGGCTACACCATCCCGCCGCAGGCCGACGCCGGCTGGGTCGGCGAGGCGGGCCCCGGGCCGTCCTATCTCGACGAGGGCTCCGGCGGCCCAGAGAACGACTTCACCAACCGCAACACCACCTTCATGACTTGGAACCAGCTCCACCTGGCCCGCATGCTCAAGGACGCCGGCGGCATCCCGGCTCACGGCAACCAGCGCTCCGAGTGGGACGCCGGCTGCCGCTTCGACTTCGAGAACCCCGAGCACCGCTGAACCGCCGACCGACTGCGCGACGGGGCCGGAAAGCGGGCCGGCCGTGACCGCTAGGGAAGGGCCGCCGGTCATGTCGTGCCCCGACCGGTCGATCCCGCCCGGTCCCGCGCCCGCGGCGCGAGAGGCCGCGGATCACCAGGTGACGGGCAACGCCTGCAGGCCGCGGAAGACCAGTTCGGGCACGTAGGTGAGCTCGGACTCGTCAACGGCGAGGCGCAGTCCCGGATACCGCTTCACCACGGACCCGATCGCCACCCGCATCTCCCGGCGGGCCAGAACCGCGCCGAGGCAGAAGTGCGGTCCGTGCCCGAAGGCGAGGTGCGCTGCCGGTCCTTCGCGCGTGATGTCGAAGCGGCCGGGATCCGGGTACACGCCGGGGTCGCGGTTGGCCGCGACGATGACGGGCAACACCGCTTCGCCCGCCCCCAGTTCGACGCCCTCCAGTTCGACGGGCTCGGTCGTGACCCGGACCTCGGCCGAGGTGAAGAGCCTGCTGTAGCGCAGTAGTTCGTCGACCGCCGGTCCGATCAGGTCCGGTGACGACCGCAGCAGCGCGAGCTGGTCCGGGTGGCGCAGCAGGGTCAGGAACGAGTTGCCCAGCTGGTTGACGGTCGTCTCGTGGCCGGCGATCAGCAGGCCTTCGAGGTTGGCCAGCAGCTCGGGTTCGGTGAGGTGGTCGCCCTCGTCGTTGGCGGCGACCATCGCCGAGATCAGCCCGTCGTCCGGCCGTGCCCGCTTCTGACGCACCAGGTCGGCGAGCCAGTCCTGCATCTCGCCCTGTGCGGCCCGCAGTTCGTCCGGAGTGATGTTCGTGACGAACAGCCGCCTGGTCCACCTGCGGATGGCCTCGGCCTCGGAGTAGGGCACGCCGAGCAGCTCGCAGATGACCATCAACGGCAGTGGAGCGCAGAGACCCGCCACGAGATCCGCGGTCGGATCGAGGGAGTCGAGCAAGGAGTCCACGATGGACTGCACGCGTGGCTCGAGCTGATCGACCATGCGTGGGCTGAACGCCTGCGACATCAGCTTGCGCAGGCGGGCGTGGCGCTCGCCGTCCTGGCTGGAGACCAGTAACGGGTCGGCGGCGACGGACAGTTTCAGCGGGCTGCCCGGGAGTGTGGCCGCCTCCCGGCTGAACCGGCTGTCGCTCAGAACCTGGCGCACCGCCTGGTAGGAAAGGGCGAGCCAGACGTCCGTCGGTCCCATCGTCGCGAGGACGACCGGGGCCTGCGCGAGCAGCGCCTCGGCTTCGGGCTCGTTGTCGAGGTGGTGTGGTGTGGTGAGGGGGAACGTGGCCTTCATCGCTGCCTCCTGACTGGATGCCACCAGACCGGGGTGCCGGGCGCCGGGCGCGAATGGCCGGGACCGGTGCACGGATCGGTGACAGCTGGGTTGGGTGCCCCCGGGGGCGGTGGCGCTTCGCGATCGTGTCGAAGTCGATGGGGGTCGAACGGTTCAGCCGGGGCTGTCGGCGGCGCCGGTGGTCGGTTCGCTCGATCCGGGTGGTGATCGCCGTGCGGAGGTGTTCCCGGGTGGCCGGGGTGACGGTCGAGGACGTTCTTCCGCGCGAGTGCGAGTGGGATTCTAGGGCGTTGTCACCAGCCGCGTCGACGGTGACCACGACCGGCCCGGTCATGGCGGTGTAGGGCGTGGACGCACTTCCGTGACCGCACCGGCGGGTTCACCGGGCGGACTCGCCGGCAGCTGCTCCAGCGGACACCGCGGCGGGCCGTCCGTGAGGAACGAGGCGTCTCATGGGGCACGGGACGGATCTCGCCAAAGGATGCCTTGAGCGTGCAGGCATATGACATTGCGATGTGCCTCGTTTGAGACAGCCTTCGCCTGGCCTATGGCGATGGCGTGATGTTGCTGCCATCCTCGTTTGCGCGGCGGAACGATCATCGCTTCGGCCCCTACGCTCAGCGCACCAGTGCATCTTCCTCAGGGAGAGCGTCGCCGACGCTGTCGCTCTCGAGGACCGCTCCACTGATCCAGGCGCTAGAAGCGCGGTCGAGCCCGGGTTCGGATACCACCGGGTCGCCGGGCTGCCCACGTGCTCGATGATCCGGCCGCTCGCGCGGCCGGAGTCGCACCATCGGGACTGCTACGGAAACACCCCGCCTTCCTTCAATCCCCGGCTCACGAGGTGTCGATGTGATGCGCTTCCCCTTGGATTCGGACGCTGATCGTGTCGCTGTCATCGGTATGGCGGGCAGGTTGCCGAAAGCCCCGGATCCGAGCGCGTTCTGGCGGCTGCTGTGCGACGGGGCCGACGCGATCACCGCGCCGCCCGCGGGCCGGCAGGGCGTACGGCACGGCGGCTACCTGGACCGGGTGGACGGCTTCGACGCGGCGTTCTTCGGTGTGTCCCCCCGTGAGGCCGTCGGCATGGACCCGCAGCAGCGGCTCATGCTCGAACTCGCCTGGGAGGCCCTGGAGGACGCCCGGATCGTGCCGGGCACGCTGACGGGCGGCCCGACGGGCGTGTTCGTCGGCTCGATGTGGGAGGACTACACGTCCCTGGCCTACCCCGGTCACATCACGCCGCACACGCTGACCGGCACCAACCGGGGCGTCATCGCCAACCGCGTCTCGCACTTCCTCGGTGTGCGCGGACCGAGCATGACGGTCGACACGGCCCAGTCGTCGGCGCTGGTCGCGGTGCATCTGGCGGTCGAGAGCCTGCGCCGGGGCGAGTCGGCGCTCGCCCTGGCCGGCGGGGTGAACCTCAACCTGACCGCCGCCCGCGAGGAGGGGGCGGCGGAGTTCGGCGGCCTGTCCCCGGACGACCGCTGCTTCACCTTCGACGCCCGGGCCAACGGCTTCGTCCGCGGCGAGGGCGGCGCCTTCCTCGTCCTGAAACCGCTGGCCCGGGCCCTGGCCGACGGGGACCGCGTCTACGGTGTCATCCGGGGCAGCGCGGTCAACAACGACGGCGCCACACAGAGCCTGACGGTGCCCAGCGCGCAGGCCCAGGAACAGGTCATCCGCGAAGCACTGGCCCGCGCCGGCGTGCGTCCCGCGGACGTGCAGTACGTGGAGCTGCACGGCACCGGCACCGCTGTCGGCGACCCCGTCGAGGCCGCCGCCCTCGCGGCGGCCTACCGCGACCCGGCCGAGTCCGGCGACGCCGACAGCGCCCTGCGGGTCGGATCCGCCAAGACCAACGTCGGCCACCTGGAAGGCGCCGCGGGCATCGTCGGTCTGCTCAAGGCCGTCCTCAGCGTGCACCACCGCGCACTGCCGCCGAGCCTGAACCACGAAACCCCCAACCCCGGCATCCCCCTCGACGCACTGGCGCTGCGGGTCCAGACCGCTCTGACCCCCTGGCCGAGGCCGGACGCGCCCCTGCTCGCCGGCGTGTCGTCGTTCGGCATGGGCGGCACCAACGCGCACGTGATCGTCGAGCAGGCACCCGACGCGGCCTCGCCGCCGGCCCGCCGGCCCGCCCCCGGGGCCCGGCCGGCGCCGTGGATCGTCACGGCGCGGACCAAGCAGGCGCTACGAGCGCAGGTCGAGCGCCTGCGCGAACACGTGCGCAGCCACCCGGACCTGACCGGCGCCGAGGTCGCGCACGCGCTGGCCACCACCAGAACCCGCTTCGCGCACCGCGCGGTCCTGCTCGACTCCGCCCAGGTCGCCGCCGACCGGGCCGGCACCCCGGGCCGTACCGTCTTCGTGTTCCCCGGCCAGGGCGCGCAGTGGGTCGGCATGGGCCGGGAGCTGTACGCCGAGTACCCCGTCTTCCGGGCCGCCATGGACGAGTGCGCCCAGGCCCTGGCCCCCTACACCGACTGGTCCCTGGCCGATGTCCTGGACGGCGCCCCGCTCGACCGCGTGGACGTCGTGCAGCCGGCCCTGTTCGCGGTGATGGTGTCCCTGGCGGCACTGTGGCGCTCCTTCGGCGTCGAGCCCGACGCGGTGGTCGGGCACTCGCAGGGCGAGATCGCCGCGGCACACGTCGCGGGCGCGCTGTCGCTGTCCGACGCGGCCCGGATCGTGGCACTGCGCAGCCGCGCGCTGGTGGCGCTGACCGGCCGGGGCGGCATGGTGTCCGTGGCCCTGTCCGCCGAGCGGGCCGAGGAACGCGTGTCGCGCTGGGGCGGCGCGCTGACGGTCGCCGTGGTCAACGCCACCGGCTCGGTCGTGGTGTCCGGTGACACCCAGGCCCTGTCCGAACTGGTCGAGTCCTGCGCGGCGGACGGTGTCCGCGCGCGCGTCGTCCCGGTGGACTACGCCTCCCATTCCGCGCACGTCGAGGCGATCCGCGAGCGGCTGCACACCGAACTGGACGGTGTGCGGCCGAGGCAGGGCACCATCCCGTACTACTCCGCGGTCACCGGCGGCCTCCTCGACGACACCACGGAGCTCGACGCCGGCTACTGGTACCGCAACCTGCGCGAGCCGGTCCGCTTCGACCTGGCCACCGCCGCACTGCTGGCGGACGGGCACGACGTCGTGGTCGAGGTCAGCCCGCACCCGGTGCTGCTGCCCGCCGTCGAACAGATCCTGGAACAGGCCCGCGAGCGGACCGGCGGGCCCGGCGTCGCCACCGGCACGCTCGGCCGTGACCGGGGCGGGCCGGACGTCTTCCTGACCGCGCTGTCCCGGCTGTTCGTGGCCGGTGTGCCGGTCGACTGGTCCCCGGCCGTCGCCGAGGCCGCGCCGGTCGACCTGCCCACGTACGCCTTCCAGCGTCGTCCGTACTGGCTGCCCGGAGCGACGGCCGGGCAGAGCGGACGGACCCCGGCCGGCCAGGGGACACACGCGGCGGAGACCGCCGCGACCGCCGCGACCGCCGCGACCGGCCGGCCGGACGGCGGCCCGGAGACCCGCGATCCCGAGCCGGGCGACACGGTCGACGCGGCCGCCGTGGTCACCGCGCAGATCGCGCTCGTGCTGGGCCACGAGGACCCCGCGGACATCGATCCCGCGCTCACCTTCAAGGACCTCGGCTTCGACTCGGTCACCGGGCTCGAACTGCGCAACCGCCTGGCCGGCGCCCTGGATCGGAAACTCCCCTCCGGTCTCGTCTTCGACCACCCGACGCCCGCGGAGCTGATCGACTGGCTGCGCGCCGGCCCCGGCGACCGGCCGGCCCCCGACGCCCAGGCCGCCCCCGCCGCCGCCCACGACGACCCGGTCGTCATCGTGGGGATGGGCTGCCGCTTCCCCGGCGGGGTGGCCTCGCCGGACGACCTGTGGCGACTCGTCGCGCAGGGCGCGGACGCGATCGGCGACTTCCCGGACGACCGCGGCTGGGACCTGGGCGGCCTGTACGACCCGGAACTGCGCGGCGCGGGCACCACGTACACGACCCGGGGCGGGTTCCTGGAGGCGGTGGCCGGCTTCGACGCTCCGTTCTTCGGCATCTCGCCCCGCGAGGCGCTCGCCATGGACCCGCAGCAGCGGCTCGTGCTGGAGACGGCCTGGGAGGCCTTCGAACACGCCGGGATCGACCCGGCCTCGCTGCGCGGCAGCCACACCGGCGTGTTCACCGGCGTCTGGTCGTCCGGCTACGCGACCGGGCCGGGCCTGCCGGAGGACCTGGAGGGCTACCTCTTCACCGGCGTCGCGACCAGCGTCACGTCCGGCCGGGTCGCCTACCACCTCGGGCTGCGCGGTCCGGCGCTGTCCGTGGACACCGCCTGCTCGTCGTCCCTGGTCGCCGTCCACCTGGCCGCCCAGGCCCTGCGCGCGGGCGAGTGCTCGCTGGCGCTCGCCGGCGGTGTCACGGTCATGGCGACACCGCTGGGCTTCACCGAGTTCTCCCGCCAGCACGGCCTCGCGGCGGACGGCCGCAGCAAGCCCTTCGCCGCCGCGGCCGACGGCACCAGCTGGGCCGAGGGCGCCGGCCTGGTGCTGCTGGAACGCCTGTCGGACGCCCGCCGCAACGGCCACCGGGTGCTGGCGGTCGTCGCGGGAAGCGCGGTCAACCAGGACGGCGCGTCCAACGGCCTGACCGCGCCCAACGGCCCCTCCCAGGAGCGGGTGATCCGTCAGGCCCTCGCCAACGCCGGGTTGGAGGCGTCCGAGGTGGACGCGGTGGAGGCCCACGGCACCGGCACCACGCTCGGCGATCCCATCGAGGCCCACGCCCTGCTGGCCGCCTACGGTCAGGACCGGGACGAGCCGTTGTGGCTGGGGTCGGTGAAGTCCAACATCGGCCACACCCAGGCCGCCGCCGGCGTCGCGGGCCTGATCAAGATGGTCATGGCGATGCGGCACGGCGAACTGCCGCGAACCCTGCACACGGACGCCCCCTCCCCGCACGTCGACTGGGCCTCCGGCAGCGTCCGGCTGCTCACCGAGGCCCGGCCGTGGCCGGAGCACGAGCACCCGCGCCGCGCCGGCATCTCGGCCTTCGGCATCAGCGGCACCAACGCCCACCTGATCATCGAGCAGTCCTCCGATCCGGACCCCGGCCACCTTCCCGAACCCGCCGGCCGGGCCGCCCCCACCGCCTGGCTGCTGTCCGCGAAGACCGACGCCGCGCTGCGCGCCCAGGCCGAGCGGCTGCACGCGTACGCGACCGCCCGCCCCGACGTCCCGGCCGCCGCGATCAGCCGCGCACTGGCCGCCCGCACCCGGTTCGAGCACCGGGCCGCGGTGGTCGGCGCCGACCGGGCCGACCTGCTGTCCGGCCTGGCCGCGCTCCAGCCGGGACTGCCGGGACTGCCGGGACTGTCGGCCCGTACCGGCGGGACCGTGTTCGTCTTCCCCGGACAGGGGGCGCAGTGGGCGGGCATGGGCCGTGACCTGTACGAGCAGTCCGAGGTCTTCCGCGCCGGCATCGACGCCTGCGCCGCCGCCCTGGCCCCGTACACCGACTGGTCGCTGGTCGACGAACTGCGCCACGGCTCGCTGGACCGCGTCGACGTGGTGCAGCCGGCCCTGTTCGCCGTCATGGTGGCGCTGGCCGACCTGTGGCGGTCCTACGGCGTGCGGCCGGACGCCGTGGTCGGCCACTCCCAGGCGGAGATCGCCGCCGCGTACGTCGCCGGCGCGCTGTCGCTGAGGGACGCCGCCAAGGTCGTGGCGTTGCGGTCCAGGGCGCTGGCCGTCATCGCCGACCGGGGCGGCATGGTGTCCCTCGCACTGTCCGTCGAACAGGCTGCCGACCACCTGGCCCGCTGGGGCGGGCGGCTGACCACCGCCGTGGTGAACGGACCCGCGGCGGTCGTGGTGTCCGGCGACCCCGACGTGCTGGACGAACTGCTGGCCGCCTGCGAGGCCGACGGCGTCCGCGCCCGCCGCCTGCCCGTCAACTACGCCGCCCACTCCGCGCAGGTCGAGGCGATCCGCGAGCAACTGCTCACCGAACTGGCCGACATCACGCCCCAGTCGGCGGGGATCCCGTTCTACTCCACGGTCACCGGCGAGCCGGTCGACACCTCCGCGCTCGACGCCGACTACTGGTACCGCAACCTCCGCGAACCCGTACGGTTCGACCTGGCCACCGCCCGGCTCACCGCCGACGGCCACGACCTGTTCCTGGAGGTCAGCCCGCACCCGGTGCTGGTGCCCGCGCTGGACGCCGCCGCCACCGGGACACTGCGCCGCGACCACGGCGGCCTCACCGAGTTCCTCGCCGCGGCGGGACGCCTCCACGCCGCCGGAACCGACGTCGACTGGACTCCGGTCCTGCCCCGCACCGCACCCAGGGCGGACCTGCCCACGTACGCCTTCCAGCGCGAGCCCTACTGGGTGACCGCGACCCCGCCGGTGCCCCGTGACGACTGGCGGTACGAGGTGGCATGGGCACCGACGAGCGGCCCCGCGGCCCCGGTGGACCCGGCTCGCTGGCTCGTCCTGGCCACGGCCGGGCACCCGTGGACCGAGGCCCTGCGCGAACGGGGCTTCGCGGTGGCCGACACCTGGGACGGGGCCGGTACCTGGGACGGGGCCGGCCTCGGGGACGGGGCCGGAACCGGGGGCGCCCGGCCCGGTCCTGACGGTGTGCTGTCGCTGCTGGCGCTGGACGAGGAGCCGCACCCCGACCACCCGGTGCTCCCGACGGGCCTGGTCCGCACCCTGGACCTGGTCCGCACCCTGGACCCGGAGCGCAGCCCGGACCCGGTGAGGACGGCGGCCGTCCCGCTGTGGTGCGCGACCAGCGGCGCCGTGAGCACCTCGGGCACCGACCCGGTCACCAGCCCGACCCAGGCCCTGGCGTGGGGCACCGGCGCGTCCGCGGCGCTGGAGTTCCCGCACGGCTGGGGCGGCCTGGTCGACCTGCCCGCCGTGCCCGACGAGGAGAGCGTGAACGCGCTGCTCGCCGTGCTCGCCGGCACGGGCGAGGACCAGGTGGCGATCCGCGGCACCCGGCGCTTCGCCAAGCGGCTGCGCCGCAAGGCCCCGTCGGGCCCGGCCGCGCGGTCCTGGCGGCCGCGGGGCACGGTGCTGGTCACCGGCGGCACCGGCGCGCTCGGCGGACACGTGGCCCGCCGCCTCGCGCGGCTGGGCGCGGAGCACATCGTGCTGGCCGCCCGCCGCGGCCCCGACGCACCCGGCGCGGCCGCCCTGCGCGACGAACTGGAGGCAGCCGGGGCGCGGGTGACCGTGGCGGCGTGCGACGTCGCCGACCGCGAGGCCCTGCGGGAGCTCGTCGAGCGCGTCGGCGACATCCGCGCCGTCTTCCACACCGCCGGCGTGATCAGGGCGACCAGGCTGGCCGACACGACACCGGCGGAGCTCGCCGAGGTCATCACGGCCAAGGTCGCCGGGGCGGCGAACCTGGCGGAACTCCTGCCGGACCTCGACGCCTTCGTCCTGTTCTCCTCCACCGCGGGCGTGTGGGGCGACGGCCACGGCGCGGCCTACGCCGCCGGCAACGCCTTCCTCGACGCCCTGGCCGCACAGCACCGTGCCCGGGGCCGCGCCACGACCTCCGTCGCGTGGGGCATCTGGGCCGAAGGCGGCATGGCGGCCCTGGAGTCCGTGCAGCGCCAGCGCACCCTGCTCGGCCTCGGCGAACTGGACCCGGGCCGGGCACTCGACGCGCTGCAGGACGTCCTCGACCACGACGAGGCCCTCGCGGTCGTCACCGAGGCCGACTGGGCACAGTTCGCCCGCGCCTACACCCACGCGCGGCCGAGCCGACTGCTGCGGGACCTGCCCGAGGCCCACAGCCGGCCGCAGGCCCCCCGACCCGCGCCCCCCGCCGACGGCACCGACCTGCTGGAGCTGGTCACCACCCACGTCGCCGGGGTGCTGGGACACGCCACCCCCGAGCGGCTCGACCCCCGGCAGGCGTTCAAGGACCTGGGCTTCGACTCGCTGACCGCGGTGGAACTGCGCAACCGCCTGACCGCCGCGCTCGGGGTGAGACTGCCCGCCACCCTCGTCTTCGACCACCCCACCCCGGCACGGCTGGCCGCCCACCTGTCCGGCGAGCGGGACGCGCCGCGGGCCCCGGCCCCGGCCGCGACGGACGAGCCGATCGCGGTCATCGGCATGGGCTGCCGCTACCCCGGAGGCGTCGGCACCCCCGAGGACCTGTGGCGGCTGGTCGCGGACGGCGTGGACGCGGTCGGCGACCTCCCGGCCGACCGGGGATGGGACCTCGACCGCCTGTACGACCCGACGGGAAGCCGCCCCCGCACGTCGCGCACGTCCCGGGGCGGCTTCCTCGACGCCGCCGGCGACTTCGACGCGGCGTTCTTCGGGATATCGCCCCGCGAGGCGCTCGCCATGGACCCGCAGCAGCGCATCCTGCTGGAGACCGCGTGGGAGACCATCGAGTACGCCGGTATCGACCCGACCACGCTGGAGGGCACACCCACCGGCGTGTTCACCGGCATCTGGTCCACCGGCTACGCCGCCGGACCGGTCCCCGACGACCTGGAGGGCTACCAGGTCACCGGCACCGCGTCGAGCGTGGGGTCCGGTCGGCTGGCGTACCAGCTGGGCCTGCTCGGCCCGGCACTGTCCCTGGACACCGGCTGCTCGTCGTCCCTGGTGGCCCTGCACCTGGCCGCTCAGGCGCTGCGCTCCGGCGAATGCTCCTTCGCCCTGGCCGGCGGCGTCACCGTCAACGCGGCACCCACGCTGCTCACCGAGATGTCCCGGCAGGGGGCGAGCGCGCCCGACGGTCGCAGCAAGTCCTTCGCCGCCGCGGCCGACGGGGCGGGCTGGGCCGAGGGCGCCGGCCTGCTGCTGCTGGAACGCCTGTCCGACGCCCGCCGCAACGGCCACGAGGTGCTGGCGGTCGTCCGGGGCTCGGCCACCAACCAGGACGGCGCCTCCAACGGCCTGACCGCGCCCAATGGTCCGTCGCAGGAGCGGGTGATCCGTCAGGCGCTGGCGAATGCCGGGTTGGAGGCGTCCGAGGTGGACGCGGTGGAGGCGCACGGCACCGGAACCACGCTCGGTGACCCCATCGAGGCGCAGGCACTCCTGGCGACGTACGGCCGGGACCGTGACGAGCCGTTGTGGCTGGGGTCGGTGAAGTCGAACATCGGCCACACCCAGGCGGCGGCCGGTGTGGCGGGTGTGATCAAGATGGTCATGGCGATGCGGCACGGGCAACTGCCGCCGACGCTGCATGTGGACGCGCCGACCTCCCACGTCGACTGGGCCTCCGGCGCGGTCCGCCTGCTCACCGAACCGGTCGCCTGGCCCGGGACCGGGCAGCCACGGCGGGCCGCCGTCTCCGCCTTCGGCATCAGCGGCACCAACGCCCACGTCATCATCGAGCAGAGCATCCTCGAACAGCCCGCCGAGGCCGACTCCGCCGCACCCTCTCCCCGGGGCCGCGCGGACGACCGGGTCCTCTGGCCGCTGTCGGCCAGATCCGAGGCGGCGTTGCGGGAGCAGGCGCGCCGGCTGGGCGCCTTCACCGCCGCCCATCCCGAGGTGAGTGCGGCGGCGGTCGGGGGCGCTCTGGCCGCCCGCACCGTGTTCGAGCACCGGGCCGTGGTGGTGGGCGCCGCCGCGGCCCTGGACGCCCTGGCGGAGGGCGGCACGGCGCCGGGTCTGGTCACCGGGACCGCTCGCCCGGTAGGTCGGTCGGTGTTCGTGTTCCCGGGGCAGGGCGCTCAGTGGGTGGGCATGGGTGGGGAGTTGTACGGCTCGGAGCCGGTGTTCCGGGAGGCGATCGACGCGTGTGACGCGGCGTTGGCGCCGTTCACGGACTGGTCGTTGGTGGAGGTGCTGACCGGTGGTGGGTCGCTGGAGCGGGTGGATGTGGTGCAGCCCGCCCTGTTCGCGGTGATGGTGGCGCTCGCTGAACTGTGGCGTGCCCATGGTGTGGAGCCCGACGCCGTCGTGGGGCACTCGCAGGGGGAGATCGCGGCGGCGTACGTGGCGGGCGCGTTGTCCCTGGACGACGCCGCCAAGGCGGTCGCCCTGCGCAGCAAGGCCCTGGTCGCCCTGGCCGGACACGGCGGCATGGTCTCGGTCGCGCTGTCCGCGGACGACGCCGCCGGCTACCTGAGCCCCTGGGGCGACCGGATCACCGTCGCGGTGGTCAACTCCGCCTCGACCGTCGTCGTGTCCGGCGAACCCGGGGCCCTGGACGAACTGCTGACAGCCTGCGCCGGGGACGGCATCCGCGCCCGCGCCATCCCCGTCGACTACGCGGCCCACTCGGCGCAGGTCGAGGCGATCCGCGGGCAGCTGCTGACCGAACTCGCGGACATCCGGCCCCGGCCCGCGGCGATTCCCTTCTACTCCACGGTCACCGCGGAACCGGTCGACACCTCCGCGCTCGACGCCGACTACTGGTACCGCAACCTCCGCGAACCCGTACGGTTCGACCTGGCCACCGCCCGGCTCACCGCCGACGGCCACGAGGTGTTCGTGGAAGTCAGCCCGCACCCGGTACTGGTGCAGGACCTGGACGGCGTAGCGACCGGCACCCTGCGCCGCGACCACGGCGCCATCGGGGAGTTCCACACCGCCCTGGCCCGCCTCCACGTCCAGGGCGTCGCCGTGACCTGGCCGCACGACCGCCCGCACGGCGTCAGGCTGCCGGGCTACGCCTTCCAGCGCAGCACCTACTGGCTCACCCCCGCGGCCGGCGACCACGGCACCGGGCACCCGCTGGCGGGCACCACGGTCGAACTGCCCGACGGGAGCACCGTGCACAGCGGCCGCGTCTCCACCCGCACCCACCCCTGGCTGGCCGACCACGCCGTCGACGGCACGGTCCTGCTGCCCGGTACCGCCTTCCTCGAACTCGCCACCCTGGCCGGCGGGACCCTCGACGACCTCGTCCTGCACCTGCCCCTCGCGCTCTCGGACACACCCACGGACATCCGGGTCTCGGTCGGCGCCCCGGACGACGCCGGCCGCAGCCCGGTCACCGTGCACTCCAAGGGCGGCGACGGCTGGGTCCGCCACGCGTCCGGAACCCTCGGCGGCCAGGTGACGGCCGGCCGCCTCGACTGGCCCGCGAGGAACGCCGAACCCGTGGACCCCGAAGGGTTCTACGCCTTCCTCGCCGGACTCGGATACCAGTACGGACCCGCGTTCCGGGGCGTACGGGAGCTGTGGCAGGGCGAGGACGAACTGTACGCCGAGGTGTCCGTCCCCGACGGCGCCCGCTTCGGCCTCCACCCCGCGCTCCTGGACGCCGCACTCCAGCCGCTGATCCTGCTCAGCCCCGACACCCGGGTCCGGCTGCCGTTCTCCTTCTCCGGCGTCGCCGTGCACACCACCGGCGTGTCGTCCGCCCGGGTCCACCTGGTCCGCACGGGCAGCGGCACCTACCGCGCGACACTGACCGACCTGTCCGGCAACCCGGTCGCGGACATCACCGCGCTGACCGTCCGTCCGGCCGCCGAGGCCCGGGCCGCGGTGCTGCACACCCAGTGGGTGCCCCTCACCGCGAGCACACCGACCGAGGTGGTGCCGAGCCCGGTGCTCGCCGCGGAAGCCGACGCGGACTCCGTGCACGCCCTCGTCCAGCGGGCCCGGGCGCTCGTCCAGGACTTCCTGGCCGAGCAGCCGGAGCGGACGGCCGCACGCCTGGCCGTCCTGACCCGTGGCGTGGCGGGCGCGGCCGTACGCGGCCTGGTCCGCAGCGCCGCCGCCGAGCACCCCGGCCGGTTCGTCCTGGTCGACATGGGCGACGACTCCGACGCGTCCGAGGAGGACGCGGTCCGGGCCGCCACGACAGCCGGCGACGAACCCGAACTGGCCCTGCGCCGGGAAGGCGTCCTCGTGCCGCGGCAGGCCAGGTACGCGGCCGAACTGACCGCCCCCGACGGCGCGTACCGGCTGAGCGAGCCCGGTACCGGGCAACTGGACGACCTGGCCCTGCTGCCCTGGCAGGAGGCCGCGCTGGAACCCGGACAGGTACGGGTCGCCGTGCACGCGGCCGGCCTGAACTTCCGCGACGTGCTCATCACCCTCGGCATGTACCCGGACCGGCCCCCGCTGGGCGGCGAAGGGGCCGGCACCGTCCTCGAAGTCGGCCCCGGCGTCACGGCCTGGCGGCCCGGCGACCGCGTCACCGGACTGATGCCCGGCGCCTTCGGGCCGAGCGCGGTCGCCGACCACCGGCTCCTGACGGCGATCCCCGACGGCTGGAGCTTCACCGAGGCGGCGTCGGTGCCCGTCGCGTTCACCACCGCCTGGTACGGGCTGTTCGACCTCGGCGAACTGCGCCCCGGCGACCGGGTCCTGGTCCACTCCGGCGCGGGCGGCGTGGGCATGGCCGCCGTCCGGTTGGCCCTGAACAGCGGCGCGGAGGTCTTCGCCACCGCGAGCCCCGCCAAGTGGGACACCCTGCGGAGCCTCGGACTGGCGGACGACCACATCGGCTCGTCCCGCGACACCCGGTTCGCCGACCGGTTCCCGGCCATGGACGTCGTCCTCAACTCGCTCGCCGGAGAACTCACCGACGCCTCCCTGCGGCTGCTCGCCGACGGCGGACGGTTCGTCGAGCTGGGCAAGACGGACGTCCGCTCACCCGAGGGCCTGATCTACCGGGCCTTCGACCTCAACGACGTCGACCCCGCGCGGCAGGGCGACATCCTCTCCAGGGTCGTGGCGATGGTCGCCGACGGGACGCTGGAGCCGCTGCCGGTCACCGCCGCGGACCTCCGCCAGGCCGTCACCTCCTTCCGGCTGATGAGCCAGGCCCGCCACACCGGCAAGATCGTCCTCACCGTCCCCCGGCGGATCGACCTCGACGGCACCGTGCTGATCACCGGTGGCACCGGCACCCTCGGCCAGGCCGTCGCTCAACACCTGGTGTCCCGTTACGGGGTACGGCACCTGCTGCTCGTCAGCCGCGGCGGCGGCGCGGTGCCGCACCTGGAGGCGCGAGGGGACGTCGACGTGCGGGTCGCGGCCTGTGACGTCGCGGACCGGGACGCGCTGGCGGCCGTCCTGGACTCGATCCCGGCCGAGCGTCCGCTCACCGCCGTCGTCCACGCGGCCGGCGTGCTCGACGACACCGTGGTGGAACGGCTGACCGCGGAGCAGCTCGACCGGGTGCTGCGCCCCAAGGTCGACGGCGCCTGGCACCTGCACGAGCTGACCCGCGAGCACGACCTCGCCGCCTTCGTGCTGTTCTCCGCGGCCGCGGGTGTACTCGGCAACGCCGGCCAGGCCGGCTACGCGGCCGCGAACTCCTACCTCGACGCGCTCGCCGCACACCGGCAGACCCTCGGACTGCCCGCCGTGTCGATGGCCTGGGGCTACTGGGAGCAGGAGAGCGGCATGACCGCCCGCCTCACCGCGGCCGACCGCCAACGCCTCGCCCGCAAGGGCATCCGCCCCATCGGCGTCGAACGCGCCCTGGCCATGTTCGACACCGCGCTGGCCGCCGGACGTCCCGCGCTGACCACGGCCGACCTCTCGATGCCGCAGACCCTGCCGACGCCCAAGGCCCCCGCGTCCGACCTGCTGTCCCTGGTCGCCGCCCACACCGCCACCGTCCTCGGCCACTCCGACGCCGCCGCGATCACCCCCGGACTCGCCTTCCGCGACCTCGGTTTCGATTCCCTGACCTCCGTCGAACTGCGCAACCGCCTCGCCGGCGCCACCGGCCTGCGGCTGCCCGCGACCCTCGTCTTCGACCACCCCACCCCCGCCGACCTCGCCGACCACCTCACAGCCGAACTCTCCGGTGCGGGTGCGGGTACGGCCGGCGCGGCGGTGGTGCCGGTGGGGGTTCCGGTGTCGAGTGATCCGGTGGTGATCGTGGGCATGGGGTGCCGGTTGCCGGGTGGGGTGGGGTCGCCGGAGGAGTTGTGGGGCCTGGTGTCGGGTGGGGTGGACGCGATCGGGGGGTTCCCGGGTGATCGCGGGTGGGATGTCGAGGGGTTGTTCCATCCGGATGCGGATCATCCGGGGACGTCGTATACGCGGTCGGGTGGTTTTCTCGCGGACGCGGCGGGGTTCGATGCCGATTTCTTCGGGATCTCGCCGCGTGAGGCGTTGGCGATGGATCCGCAGCAGCGGGTGCTGTTGGAGACCGCGTGGGAGACGTTGGAGGACGCGGGGATCGATCCGACGTCGTTGCGGGGCAGTCAGACGGGCGTGTTCACCGGTATCTGGTCCTCCGGCTACGTCGGCAGCCCCGACCAGGCACCGCCCGACACCGAGGGCTACCTCGCCACCGGCATCTCGCCGAGCATCACCTCCGGCCGGGTCTCCTACCTGCTGGGCCTCCAGGGCCAGGCCGTGTCCGTCGACTCCGCCTGCTCCTCGTCCCTGATGGCGATCCACCTCGCCGCGCAGGCACTGCGCTCGGGGGAGTGCTCGCTCGCCCTGGCCGGCGGGGTGACCGTGAGCGTGACCCCCCTGCAGTTCACGGAGTTCTCCCGCCAGCGTGCCCTGGCCCCTGACGGCCGGTGCAAGCCCTTCTCGTCGACGGCTGACGGTACGGCATGGGGTGAGGGGGCGGGGCTGGTGCTGCTGGAGCGGCTGTCGGACGCCCGGCGCAACGGCCACCGGGTGCTGGCGGTCGTCCGGGGTTCGGCGGTCAATCAGGACGGGGCGTCCAACGGCCTGACCGCGCCCAGCGGTCCGTCGCAGGAGCGGGTGATCCGTCAGGCCCTCGCGAATGCCGGGTTGGAGGCGTCCGAGGTGGACGCGGTGGAGGCGCACGGTACGGGGACGACGCTCGGCGATCCCATCGAGGCGCAGGCGCTGTTGGCGACGTACGGCCGGGACCGGGTGGAGCCGTTGTGGCTGGGGTCGGTGAAGTCGAACATCGGGCACACCCAGGCGGCGGCGGGTGTGGCGGGTGTGATCAAGATGGTGATGGCGATGCGGCACGCCGAACTGCCGCCGACGCTGCACGTCCAGGAGCCCACACCGCATGTCGAGTGGGACACCGGTGACATCCGGCTGCTGACCGAGGCCCGGCCGTGGCCGGAGACGGGGCGTCCCCGCCGCGCGGGCATCTCGGCCTTCGGGGCCAGCGGCACCAACGCCCACGTCGTCATCGAACAGTTCCCGGAGGGCCCCCCCGAACAAGAAGGGCCCGAACAACCCGCCGCGGACGACTCCGCGGAGCCCACCGTGTGGCTGCTGTCCGGCAAGACGGATGACGCCCTCCGCGCCCAGGCCCGACGGCTCGCGGACCACATCACCGCCCACCCCGGACTCCGGCCGGCCGCGATCGGCCGGGCCCTCGCCACCACCCGCACCATGCTCGCCCACCGGGCGGCCCTGCTGGGCAGCACCCGGACCGACCTCATGGCGGAACTGGCCGCCCTCGCCGACGGAGACCCCCGCGTCATCACGGGTGTGGCCGCCGGTTCGCCGGGTCGGTCGGTGTTCGTGTTCCCGGGGCAGGGTGCGCAGTGGGTGGGGATGGGTGGGGAGTTGTACGGCTCGGAGCCGGTGTTCCGGGAGGCGATCGACGCGTGTGACGCGGCGTTGGCGCCGTACACGGACTGGTCGTTGGTGGAAGTGCTGACGGGCGGTGGGTCGCTGGAGCGGGTGGATGTGGTGCAGCCCGCCCTGTTCGCGGTGATGGTGGCGCTCGCTGAACTGTGGCGTGCCCATGGTGTGGAGCCCGATGCGGTCGTGGGGCATTCGCAGGGGGAGATCGCGGCGGCGTGTGTGGTGGGGGCGTTGTCCCTGGAGGACGCGGCCAAGGTGGTCGCTCTGCGCAGCAGGGCCCTGGTCGCTTTGGCGGGCCGGGGCGGGATGGTGTCGGTCGGTCTCGGGCATGGGCGGGCGGCCGAGTTCGTGGCCCGTTGGGACGGCCGGCTGACGGTGGCGGTGGTCAACTCGGCGGACAGCGTGGTGGTGTCGGGTGATCTGGACGCGCTGGACGAACTGCTGGCGGCCTGTGAGGCCGACGGTGTCCGCGCCCGCCGCCTGCCGGTCGACTACGCCGCCCACTCCGGCCAGGTCGAGGCGATCCGCGAGCAACTGCTCACCGACCTCGCCGGGATCGAGCCGCGCTCGGCGGACGTCCCGTTCCACTCCACGGTGACCGGCGAGGAGATCGACACCTCCGCGCTCGACGCCGACTACTGGTACCGCAACCTCCGCGAACCCGTGCTGTTCGACCAGACCACCCGTGCGCTGCTCGACCACGGCCACACCGTGTTCGTCGAGGTCAGCCCGCACCCCGTACTGGTGCCGGTGATGGACGGCGTCGTGACCGGCACGCTGCGCCGCGACAGCGGCAGGCAGGAGTTCCACCTCGCCCTGGCACGCCTGCACACGCAAGGCGTGGCCGTCGACTGGACGCCGGTCCTCCCGGGCGAGTCCCAGCACGTCCCGCTGCCGACGTACGCCTTCCAGCACCGGCCGTACTGGTTGAACCCCGCCGCCGCGAAGGGCGACGTGTCGGCGGCGGGCCTGGACTCGGCCGGGCACCCGCTGCTCGGGGCCGTCGTCGAACTGGCCGGGGACCAGAGCGTCCTGCTCACGGGGCGGCTCTCGACGGCCACCCGGCCGTGGCTGGCCGACCACGTCGTCCTGGGCTCCGTGCTGCTGCCCGGCACCGTGTTCGTCGAACTCGCCCTGCACGCCGGACGGCAGGCCGGCTGCGACGTCCTGGACGAACTGGTGCTGGAAGCCCCCATGATCCTGCCGGACGACGGCTCCGTGCCGGTCCAGGTCGTCGTCGGCGCACCGGACGGGACGGGCCGCCGCCCCGTCACCGTGCACTCCCGGACGGGCGGCACCTGGCTGCGGCACGCCACCGGCATGCTGGCGACCGGTGGCAGCCCCCACCCGTACGACACCGGCGAGCTCTGGCAGCCGGCCGGTGAGCACGTCGACCTGACCGACTTCTACGACACCCTCGCCGCCCAGGGCTACGAGTACGGGCCGGTGTTCGCGGGCGTACGCGAGATCCGGCGGCAGGGCGACGAGCTCTATGCCGAGGTGGCGCTGCCCGCCGACACCCGCGACCGCTTCGGTCTCCACCCCGCGCTGCTCGACGCCGCACTCCAGCCGCTGACCCTGCTGGCGGCCGGCCGCCTGCCGTTCTCCTTCGCCGGCGTGTCGATGCGGAAGGCCGGCTCCACGGCCAGGGTCCGCCTCACGCCCACCGGCCCCGACACCTTCCGGGTCGCGCTCGCCGACGAATCCGGGCCGCTGGCGGTGATCGACGCGCTGACCGTGCGCCACCGGCCGCCGGGCACGGCGGCCGCCGGGACCAACCAGCTCTTCCGCCTCGACTGGGTGCCCGTCGAGAGCACCGGCGAACCCCCGGCCGTCCACCACGTCACGCCCCCGGAGGGAGACCCCGTGGCGGCCGCGCACACCGTCGCCGCCGAGACGCTGGGCGTGCTCCAGGACTTCCTGCGCGACGGGGACGGCCGGCTGGCCGTCGTGACCCGCGGGGCGGTCGGGCCGGACCCCGTCGACCTGCCGTCCAGCGTCGTCTGGGGCCTGGTCCGCGCGGCCCAGGCGGAACACCCCGACCGGTTCGTGCTCGTCGACACCGACGACCGCGTCCTCGTCGCGGGGGACGAACCGCAGCTCGTCGTCCGCGACGGTGCCGCCCACGCCGCCCGCCTGGTACGGGCCGAAGCGGCCCCGGCACCCGGCCGGCTCGACCCGGACGGAACGGTGCTGATCACCGGAGGCACCGGAACACTGGGCCGCCTCGTCGCCCGGCACCTGCGCGAGCGGCACGGCATCCGGCACCTGCTCCTGCTCAGCAGGACCGCGGCGGAGGTGGACTTCGACGCCGAGGTGGTGGCCTGCGACGTGGCCGACCGGGACGCCCTGGCGGCCGTACTGGACTCGATCCCGGCCGCGCGTCCGCTGACCGCGGTCGTGCACGCGGCCGGCGTGCTCGACGACGGCGTCGTCGAATCCCTCACGCCCGACCGGATCTCCCAGGTGCTGCGGCCCAAGGCCGACGCCGCCTGGCACCTGCACGAGCTGACGAAAGACCTCGGCCTGAGCGCGTTCGTGCTCTTCTCGTCCGCCGCCGGAGTGCTGGGCGGTCCGGGCCAGGCGAACTACGCCGCCGCGAACGCCTTCCTGGACGCCCTCGCCGTGCACCGGCATGCCCTCGGTCTGCCGGGGGTGTCGCTGGCCTGGGGCTACTGGGCCGAGGCCAGCGGGCTGACCGAACACCTCACCGACACCGACCGCACGCGCATCGCCCGCGCCGGTGTGCTGCCGATGCCCACGAACCAGGCGCTGGCACTGTTCGACCTGGCCCTGGGCACCGCCGATCCCGCGCTGGTCCCCGCGCACCTCGACCTGTCGGCGGCGGCCACCCGCCCCCTCCTCAGCGCCCTCACCCGTACCAGGCCCGTCCGGCGCACGGACCGGCCGGGCCTGGGCAGGGAACTGGCGGCTCTGCCCGAGACCGAGCAGCGCAGCCGCGTCCTGGAACTGGTCACCGGCCAGACGGCCGCGGTCCTCGGCCACACCGACACCGCGGCCGTCAGCGCCGATCGGGCCTTCAAGGACCTGGGCTTCGACTCGCTCACCGCAGTGGAACTGCGCAACCGGCTGTCCGCGGTCGCCGGGGTACGGCTGCCCGCGACGATGGTCTTCGACCACCCGACCCCCGACGCGCTGGCCGGCCACCTGCGGGACCTCCTGGTCGGCGCCCGGCGCCAGGCCCCTGCCTCACCCGTGCGGGTGGGGGGTCCGGTGTCGGGTGATCCGGTGGTCGTGGTGGGGCTGGGGGCCCGGTATCCGGGTGGGGTGGGCTCGGCGCAGGAGCTGTGGAGCTTGGTGTCGGGTGAGGTCGATGCGGTGGGGGAGTTCCCGTCGGATCGTGGCTGGGACGTGGGCCGTCTCTACGATCCGGCCGGTGCTCCGGGGACGTCGTACACGCGGTGGGGCGGCTTCCTCGACGCCGCCGGCGACTTCGACGCGGCGTTCTTCGGGATCTCGCCGCGTGAGGCGTTGGCGATGGATCCGCAGCAGCGGGTGCTGCTGGAGACCGCGTGGGAGACGTTGGAGGACGCGGGGATCGATCCGACGTCGTTGCGGGGCAGTCAGACGGGCGTCTTCACCGGCATCTGGTCCTCGGGCTATGGCGCCGGGGCACAGCCGCCCGACCTGGAGGGCTACCTCTCCACGGGCACGGCGACGAGTGTGACCTCCGGGCGGGTGTCGTACCTGCTGGGGCTGGAGGGTCCGGCGGTGTCGGTGGACACGGCGTGCTCGTCGTCGCTGGTGGCGATCCACCTGGCGGCGCAGGCGCTCCGCTCGGGGGAGTGCTCGCTGGCATTGGCCGGTGGTGTGACGGTGATGGCGACGCCGGCGGGGTTCGTCGAGTTCTCGCGCCAGCGGGGGCTCGCGGTGGATGGGCGGGTGAAGGCGTTCGCCGAGGCCGCCGACGGTACGGCGTGGGGTGAGGGTGCGGGTGTCGTGCTGCTGGAGCGGTTGTCGGACGCCCGTCGCAACGGCCACGAGGTGCTGGCGGTCGTCGCGGGAAGCGCGGTCAACCAGGACGGCGCGTCCAACGGCCTGACCGCGCCGAATGGTCCGTCGCAGGAGCGGGTGATCCGTCAGGCCCTCGCCAATGCGGGGTTGGAGGCGTCCGAGGTGGACGTGGTGGAGGCGCACGGTACGGGGACGACGCTTGGTGATCCCATCGAGGCGCAGGCGCTGTTGGCGACGTACGGCCGGGATCGGGTGGAGCCGTTGTGGCTGGGGTCGGTGAAGTCGAACATCGGGCACACCCAGGCGGCGGCGGGTGTGGCGGGTGTGATCAAGATGGTCATGGCGATGCGGCACGGGCAGTTGCCGCCGACGCTGCATGTGGATGCGCCGACCTCGCACGTCGACTGGGAGTCCGGAAACATCCGGCTGCTGACCGAGGCCCGGCCCTGGCCCGAGAGCGGCCACCCGCGTCGCGCGGGGATCTCGGCGTTCGGTATCAGCGGTACGAACGCGCACGTGATCCTGGAGGCGCCGGCCCCGGACCCGGCCGAGGAGACGTCGCCCGAGTCCCCTGCCGGCGATCCGGCTTCCGCAGCCGTCGTGCCGGTGCCGTGGCTGCTGTCGGCCAAGTCGGACGCGGCCCTGCGTGACCAGGCCCGCCGGCTGCGCGGGTTCCTCGCCGAGCACCCCGAGGTCACACCGGCCGAGGTGGCCGCGGACCTGGCCGCGCGGGCCCGGTTCCCGCACCGTGCCGTGCTGACGGACCCGGCCGGCCTGGATGCACTGATCGATGGAAAGCCCGGAATCGTCACGGGCACGGCCTCCCCGGGGAAGTCGGCGTTCGTGTTCTCCGGTCAGGGTGGTCAGTGGGCGGGGATGGGGCGGGGTCTGTACCGCGAGTTCCCGGTGTTCGCGGGGGTGTTGGAGGAGGTGTGCGGGCTGCTGGGCCTGCCGGTGGGGGTGCTGTTCGAGGACGGGGAGGGGGTGCTGGGGGAGACGGAGTTCACCCAGGGTGCGGTGTTCGCGCTGGAGGTGGCGCTGTTCCGGCTGGTGGAGTGGCTGGGTGTGCGGCCGGACTTCGTGGTGGGGCATTCGGTGGGTGAGGTGGCGGCGGCTCATGTGGCGGGTGTTCTGGGTCTGGAGGACGCGTGTGTGCTGGTGGGGGCTCGGGGCCGGCTGATGCGGGGGCTGCCGGGTGGTGGGGCGATGGTGTCGCTCCAGGCGTCGGTGGAGGAGGTGGCGGGCTCGTTGCTGCCGGGGGTCGAGGTGGCGGCGGTCAACGGGGTGGACGCGGTGGTGGTGTCGGGGGACGAGGCCGTGGTGGAGGCGGTCGCTGAGGTGTGGCGGGGCCGTGGTCGCCGGGTGCGGCGGTTGGCGGTGAGTCACGCGTTCCATTCGGCGCGGATGGATCCGGTGTTGGAGGAGCTGGGCCGGGTGGCGGCGGGTCTGTCGTTCGGTGAGCCGGTGATTCCGGTGGTCTCCACGGTGGCGGGGCGTCCGGTGGAGATGGGGGAGCCGGGGTACTGGGTGCGGCAGGTGCGGGAGCCGGTGCGGTTCGCCGACGCCGTGGAGTGGCTGGCGGGTCAGGGTGTTGTGGGGTTGGTGGAGGTGGGTCCGCATCCGTTGTTGGTGGGGACGGGGTTGATGCGCCGTGGTGGTGATTCTCCGGAGCGGTTGTTCGCGGGGTTGGGGCGGTTGTGGGCGGACGGCGCGGTGCGCTGGACGCCGGCCGCGACGACAACGACGGCGGCGGGGAGGTCGGACGTGCGGGTGCCTTCGTATGCCTTCCAGCACCGGCACTACTGGCTCCAGCCCACCACCCCGGCACCGACCGGTGACGGCCGGATCGACCACCCGCTGCTGCGGGACGCCATGGAACTCCCCGACGACAACGGCGTGGTGCTGACGGGACAACTCGCCACCGCCGCGCAGCCGTGGCTCACCGAACACGTCATCGCGGGCTCGCCCCTGCTGCCCGCCGCGGCGTTCGTGGACCTGGCGCTCCGGGCCGGCGAACACGTCGGCCGCCCGGCGGTCGAGGACCTGACGCTGGAGACACCGCTGGTGGTCGCGGACGGCGTGCAGGTGTCCGTGACCGTCGGCCCCGACCGGGCGGGCCGGCGCAGCGTCTCGATCCACTCGCGCGCGGACGGCGAGTGGGTACGGCACGCCACCGGGACCCTGGGCGCCGTACCCGTCGCCCCACGGGAGCCCTGGGCGCGGCAGTGGCCGCCGCACGCCGAAGCCGTCGACCTCGACGCCTTCTACGACGACCTGGCCGACGCCGGATTCGTCTACGGCACGGCCTTCCAAGGGCTGCGAGCGGCCTGGCGCGACGGCGACACCCTCTACGCGGAGGTGACCGTACCCCCCGGCGACACCCGGTTCGCCCTGCACCCCGCCCTGCTCGACGCCGCGATCCAGACCGTGACCGTCGCCGACGACCGGGCGAAGATGCCGTTCTCCTTCGCCGGGATCTCCTGGTGGCGGGGGGCCGAGCACGCCAGGGTCCGGCTGACCGTGACCGGCCAGGACACCTGTGCGATCGGCCTCGCCGACCAGTCGGGCGCGCCGGTCGCCGAGATCGCCTCGCTGACCCTGCGCCGGCCGACGGGGGCCACCACCCAGGACGTGCCGTACCAGGTGGCGTGGCCGGTCCTGGAAGCGGCGACCACCGAACCGGAC